>JBEKLB010000049.1:0-22089 GCA_050010415.1 Bryobacteraceae bacterium
AAAGCTGATTGAAGATGCCAATCGAGATTGCAAGAAAGATGGGCTTGCGGTAACGAGACTGAAATAACGGCTCCCTTCGGATGCCGCTCTGCGTCTTCAAGGTCTCTTCGATTTCGTGTAAGTCGCGCTCTGGGTTCCGTTCTCCAACGCGCTGCAATACTTCGCGGGCTTCCTCCATCCGGCCCGCCGCGATCAACCATCGAGGGCTTTCCGGGATTCCGAAAAGGGCAAACAGAAACGCGGCCGCCGGAATCGCGACCATCCCGAATTTCCAGCGCCACTCGGAATCGCCGAATCCTGCCGATGCCACAAGAGAGTTCGAGAGATAAGCCAGCAGAATCCCTACAACCACGTTCATCTGAAAGAACCCGACCAGGCGTCCACGCCTGGCAGCCGGTGAGATTTCTGCGATGTACATTGGCCCAATCACGGATGATGCGCCAATGGCCAGTCCCCCGATTGCGCGAAACACAATCAGTGCGGCCCAACTCCAAGCGAAGGCACAACCGACGGAAGAAACCAGATATAAGGCGCCTAGCACCCGAAGGCAGCGGCGCCGTCCGTATCGATCGCTGGGCGCCGCCGCGCCTAATGAGCCTAGAACCGTTCCCCACAGCGCGCTGGAGACGGTAACGCCCAGGGTCACCGGCGATAGTGCAAAGGTTTCGCTCAGCGCTTTCGTCGCGCCGGAGATCACGGCCGTGTCGAATCCGAAGAGCAGTCCCCCTAACGCCGCAACCAAGGAACTGCGCAGCAGGTAAACATTGAGTGAAGGGGTCGTCGCTATTCCGTCCGAATTGGCGCTGGTCTTCACAACTCAACGACCTCTTTCACAGTCCAATCCGGGATTGCGCCGTGGCGGCTCGCCACCAGAGCACCTACGCGATTGGCGAATGCGGCGATCTTGGCCACAGGCCAATCGGAGATCAAGCCGTGCAGAAACGCCGCTGCAAAGGCATCTCCGGCCCCGACCGGGTCTGCGACCTTCACTGTATGACCAACGGCTTCTACATATTCCTCGCAGCACAGCATCGCGCACCCGCGCGCACCCATCGTCACGCACACTGCTTTCCAGCCAAACCGTTTCGATCCTTCGCGGCAGAACGCTTCGATTTCTGATGGCAGCCGCGTAAACTTGCGTACGATGCAGAGTTCTTCTTCATTGAGCTTGACTACGCCGGCCAATTCCATCAGCTCGATCACAAGTTGCACCGAATAATTGCCTGGGCGGAGGTTGAGGTCGTAGAAGCGAGTCGCGGCCGGCAGAGCGTCCAGCAGCCTATCGAGCACTGCCCTACCTTCAGGCGCCGATGCAAACAGTGTTCCGTAGTAGAAGGACTCGGGGGCGCGCTGGATGAACTGCGCGATTTGCTCTTCGCGGAGCCGCAACGCGTCGTACGCCGCTGGACGTTCGATGACGAAGCGCGTTCGATCCCCAGGTCCTAGTTCAACGCGTGCGGTGCCGGTTGGGAATCGGCCTGTGGTCTGCAAAAAGGAAGCGTCAAGGCCGAGAGCGGCAATCTCCCGCCGTGCTGCATCTCCTAGAGAGTCGGCGCCGACAGCGCTGATCAGCAGCGGGTTGTATCCTAACCGCTTGGCATGAGCCGCGAAGTTGAGTGGAGCGCCTCCCAGCGCCGTGGAGTGCTCGAACACGTCCCATAACACCTCGCCGACCACAAGAATCGAGTGTGCTCGGCCGGCCTCCTGTAAAGACAGGTTGTGACAATTTGTCAGGTCGCCCATCGCGCAACAGCCAGTATGGTTGGCCGCGAAATAGCTGTCAACTTTTTTTTCGAGCGCCGCAAGAGTCGCGAATCACCAGCCGAAAATCGAGCAGAATATCTCTCGCCGGCAATTTCGGATTCCGCAGCCGCTCCAGCATTGTGCCAACCGCAATGGCGCCCATGTCGGCGCAGGGCTGATGGAGAGTCGTGAGCGGAACCGATAGAAGACTCGCGTACTTGACGTCATCGATTCCGGCCAGCCGCATCTTAGCCGGTACAGCCACTCCCAGTTCGGTCAGCGTTTTCAGCAGGTGAGCTGCCGTGAAATCGTTGGCGCAGACAATGCCGTCCGGATGCGCCTTCGCTAGCGCCGCCCTCACTTGTTCCTTGTCTTCCGGATTTATGCGGCAAACAATGGGTTCCCGATCTCCAGACGCTTGTTCCAGGGCCTCGCAATAACCTGCGATTCGCGCGTCTACGGTTGGCGCCGACCCGGGACGGCCAACAAACATGACTTGCCGGCACCCGCATCGAAGCAGATGAGCGGCAATTGTGTATCCTGCTCTTCGATTATCGATGCCAACCAGGTCATACCGGCTTCTTGCCGGATAGGACACCAAGTCGCGATCCAGGAGCACGATCGGGATTCCAGCCTTGTCGAACACCGCCGCGATGGTGCGGTTGATGGTGTCCCTTTGCGGAGTCAGTTCCAAGGGGGCAAAGAACACGCCGGATACTTTCTTAGAGACCAGTTGCCTGCAGGCTTGCGAAGCCTGCTGCTCCAGGTTCGCCACGTCCCCCAACGAACTTCCCCACAGCAGGACGTGATGGCTGCCGTGCTGAGCCTCGGCCATTCCTCGGCATATCGGCTCGAAGATTTCCGTCCGGCCCAATTCGGGGATCAGTAAGCCGAACGTGTAGCCACGCGCTGCGGCGTCCACGCGAACGAAGCTGCCCGATCCTGCGCGTCTCTCTATAATGCCGACCAACTGAAGCTCGCGCAGCGCCCGATTTACCGTGGGCCTCGACGCCCCGAAAGTTTTTACCAATTCTGACTCGCTCGGCAAGCGCTGGCCGGCTTCGTACTGACCGGATGATATTGCATCGGCGAGCGTTTGCCGAACTGTTTCGTGCTTCGATCGGGAAGGTAGCGCGTTCACGACCTGATAATACAAGTTGAGGGGCTCAAATGCAAAATGTCCTTGACAGGTGTTCGTGGGCAGAGATATATTTTCATCTGCTGTTCAGCTGAACTCATAAAATCGGATATCTGTCAATACAAGTCAACCTAGACGATGACGCGGTGCCTAATTTCCCTGGTGATTGTCCCGTTCTTAAGCCTCGACGGCGCAAACGCCCAGCTTGCCGGTGACTTTAGCCCGCCACCCTCCAATTGCTGTTTGCTAAACGCCGCTAAGAGCCTTGCGGATCAACTTCAGGATTGGAATCAACTAGGCCGGTATCATGAGGCCAACCAGGAGTTGAAGAAGCAACCGGCCGACCCAGGGCGCGTCGTCTTCCTGGGTGACTCGATCACCGACTTTTGGAAGCTTGACGAATACTTTCCCGAAAAGCCCTATGTCAATCGCGGTATTGGTGGTCAGACGACGCCCCAAATGCTGGTCCGGATGTATCCCGACGTGATCGAGCTTCAGCCCCGGGCAATAATCGTGCTGGCCGGGATCAACGATGTTGCGCGCAACACCGGCCCGTCAACTGCCGAGATGATCGAGGAGAACATCATGGCCATGACGGAATTGGCGCAGCGTCATGGAATTAAAGTCGTCTTGTGTTCGCTACTGCCAGTAAGCGACTACCCTTTCCTAAGGCAGCAGAAGGGAGATGGTCCGCCACTGCCGCCCCGAGGTCCCTTCCCGGGTCTTGGTCCGTTCCCCCGGATGAAGATGACCGAGACACACCCTCCAAGCGACATCCTCCAGCTGAACTCGTGGTTGAAGGAGTACGCCCAGCGAGTGAATGCCGTTTACGCGGATTATTTCACGGCGTTGGTGGATGAAAAAGGTTGGCTCAAAGATCCCGACTCCGCCGATGGCTTGCACCCCAACGCTGACGGGTACAAGGTTATGGCGCCAATCGCCGCCGCAGCCATAGAAAAAGCGCTCCACTAATGCTCAGCCTGGCGCGCCGCGGGAAATTCGGAATTCTGGCCGGCTTCCTAGCGCTGATTTCGGGGACAGCCGGCCAACCCGCCGATCCGGACGGAACATTGCACGTCCAAGACCTGCGCGTCCCACTTTCGAGCTTCCTAAGTCCGGAAGCCCGTTCCTACATGCTCCATCTGCTGCGGGACCAGCCCTTTGCGGGAGGCCCGAGCGCAGGTCAGGACATCAAGGCCTACCGGGCACGCCAAGACGAGATCATGAATTGGTTCCTCAAGCCGATTCGTGAGCGATACCCGGTGAATGTAGAGCATAAGACGATCGCTGGAATTTATGCGGACATCGTCACGCCCAAGGATGGTGTTGCGCCGAAGAACAGGAATCGAGTGCTCCTGAATGTGCACGGCGGTGGGTTCGTATCGGGCGCTCGAACAGCGGCGCTGGTTGAGTCCATTCCGATCGCGTACGTTGAGAAGATCAAGATCATCACGATCGATTACAGGATGGGGCCGGAATACAAATTTCCCGCTGCCAGTGAGGACGTCGCGGCGGTCTATAAAGAAGTTGTCAGGGAGTACTCGCCGCAGCACATCGGCCTGTACGGTTGCTCGGCGGGTGGAATGCTGGCGGCCATGTCGATCGCGTGGTTCCAAAAGAACCACATCCCGAATCCGTCGGCGATCGGCGTTTTGTGCGCATCGATCGGCGAGTTGACCGGAGGCGATGCAAGCTTCATTTCTGGTCCACTGAATGGGTTCGCGACTCCGGCCGGGCGCGCAGGCTCCGATCGCCCGGTGCAGTTTCGCCCTGCATATTTGAGCAACGTCGATGCTACGGATCCACTGGCCTATCCCATCAATTCGCCCGCGCTGGTCGCGCAATTTCCACCCACGCTGCTGGTGACGAGCACCCGCGGAATGGAATACAGTTCCACCATCAATTCGCATAACGCTTTGGTGCGCGCGGGAGTCGACGCCGAGCTGCATGTGTGGGATGGACTGCCGCACGCATTTTGGTACAACTCCGACCTGCCCGAATCGCGCGAAGTGTACGATGTGATCGCACGGTTCTTCGACCGACACTTCGGCAAATAAACCATGAAATACACCACCGTATGGTTGTTGAGTCTTTGCCTATGCCTCTCTGCCGCTGAGAAGAAGTCCGTTCTCAACTCCGGCGAACACTGGGTCGCTACTTGGGCGACCGCTCAGGCTCTTGCTCCCGTTGCACCGCTTGGCGCTCCTCCTCCGCGTCCCCAGGCAGCGCCGGCTCGGCCCTCGCCGATCGGACAAATTCCGGAGACCTTCAAAAATCAAACGGTGCGGATGATTGTCCGCACCAGCATTGGCGGCCGGCGGGTTCGAGTGCAACTTTCGAATGCGCTCGGCAATCCAGCTCTTTCCATCGGAGCTGCCCACATCGCCCTCCGCCAGAAAGACGCTGCTATCGTTCCCGCATCTGATCGCGTCATCACGTTTGCTGGAAGACCGTCGTTCAACGTTCCGCCGGGAGCGTTGGTTGTGAGCGATCCGGTGGATCTGGACGTTCCCAAGTTCACGGACTTGGCCATATCGCTCTACCTTCGGGAAGATACCGGCCCTCCCACGGTGCACCCCTTGGGCCTCCACACGACCTATATTGTGAGCGGGGACGCCACCGCAGATGCAACGTTGAATCCGTCCACAACGACAACCGCCTATTTCTGGCTCTCGGGCATCGACGTCCTGGCGCCTGCGAGTGCTTCGACGATCGTGGCTTTCGGGGACTCCATTACGGACGGCTTTGCGACCACGGCCAACAGAGATCAGGCTTGGCCCACCCTGCTGGCCACCAGACTGGCCTCCAGCAAGTCCACCGCGATGCTGGGCGTACTGAACTTGGGAATCTCCGGAAATCGGGTGCTGCGTGACGTGGCCGCCACGAATGCGCTGGCGCGCTTCGATCGCGACGTGCTGGCGCGCCCCGGCGTGCACTGGATGATTCTGCTGGAGGGAATCAACGACATTACCTTTTCGGCGATACCGGGAATTCCGCCCGGCCAAGCCGTGACAGCCGAAGACCTGATCTGGGGATACCGGCAAATCATCGAGAGAGCGCACATGCACGGTATCAAGGTGGCAGGTGCGACTATCATGCCGGTGGAAGGCGTGCCTACCTACACCGAGAGCGGGGAGAGCGTCCGTCAAGCCGTGAACCAATGGATCCGGACTGGCGGAGTATTTGACGCGATCATCGATTTCGACGCCCTGACGCGCGAACCGGCAAATCCCAAGAGGCTGCGCTCGGAATTCGATTCTGGCGATCACGTGCATCCGAACGATGCCGGAAATCAGGCCATGGCGGACGTAATCGATCTTTCCACTTTTCTCAAATAGGAGCACGCTTCTGGCAACCAAACGACCGCTACTGCTCTTGATGCTGGCCTCTTGCGCCGCGGCTGCGAACTCGTTCGAGCCGATTCGTGTTGACGGCGGTTTGATAGCCGGAACCCCGTCGCCCCAATGGAGCTACGGGATTCGCGTCTTCCGTGGTGTGCCCTATGCCGCCCCGCCCATTGGCAATCTGCGCTGGCGGCCGCCTCAGCCGGTTGCCCCCTGGCAAGGCGTGAAAGAGGCCGATCGCTATACCCCATCGTGTATGCAGGCGCCCACGGCCAAAGATTCGAATGCTTGGCAGGAGGGCCTCACGCCGGTCAGCGAAGACTGCCTGTACCTGAATATCTGGACTCCGGCGAAGAGCGTGAGCGACAACCTCGCGGTCATGGTGTTTATTCCCGGCGGCGGCAATATACGCGGGTCAGCGTCTGAGTCGCAATACGACGGGAACAACCTCGCAAAGAAGGGCGTCGTTTATGTGAGCATCAACTATCGCCTGGGCGTTTTCGGATTTCTGGCACACCCGGATCTGACCAGGGAATCCGAACACCACGCTTCCGGCAATTACGCCCTTCAGGATCAAATTGCCGCGCTCCAATGGATCCAGCGAAACGTCGCCAAGTTCGGCGGGAATCCGAATAGCGTGATGCTCTTCGGCCACTCGGCCGGCGCGAGTAATCTTGCGGCACTGATGGCCAGCCCGTTGGCCAAGGGACTGTTCCATCGAGCTCTCGGACAGAGTGGCGGGTTGGGCAATCAAGCCCCCCTCACCCAGGCTGAGGAAGCCGGAGTCAAGTTTGCAGAGGCAGTGGGAGCGCGCTCCCTCACGCAGTTGCGTGCAAAAACGGCGGAAGAGATTTTGAACGCAGGGCGAATCGTCAACGCCCCGGTTGTGGATGGCTGGGTATTGCCGGATAACGTGTACAACATTTTCGCTGCAGGAAAGCAAATCGACGTTCCCCTGATCGCAGGCTCCGTCGGCGACGATGGACCGGGAGCGGGAATGCCCACCAAGGCGGGAGAAGTTCCTGGCTGGGCTCGCGACAACTATGGCGCTCTCGCAGATGAGTTCCTGAAGGCATTCCCGGCCGGCTCGGATACTGAGGCGGCCAAGGCTTCGCACGATCTCCGGCGGGACCGGTCTCTGGTCGGCGCAAGAACCTGGCTTGCCCTGCATGCTCAGGCGGGCCGTTCGAAGGCGTACTGGTATTTGTTCAATCACGCTTCTCCAATGCCTCCGGGTGCGATGTTCGGCGGGCGCCCCGCGGTGGAAATGGGCTCTTATCATGGCGGCGAACTCGTCTATGTTTGGAATAACCTGAATCTCAAGGACTGGCCTTGGATGGCAGCCGATCGCAACTTGGGCGAACTCATGTCGACGCTTTGGACCAATTTCGCCAAGACCGGCGACCCTAACGGTCCTGGCATGCCGAAATGGCCTGCCTACGATTCGAAAAAGGAAATGCTGTTATACATTACGACGGACGGAAAGGCGCAGCCGCCACCCTACGAACAGCAGCTCGATTTTCTTTCGAAAGCCGCCGCGGCGCCGAGAAACCGTTAGATGGCCATGGCTAGGTTTCTCGGCTTGTTGTCAATGCTCGTGCTTGCCGCGCTGAGCGGCTCCAGCGCTGATGCGCAGACTCCAGGAAAAGGGCTGATTTACCGGCCTGCATCCGGGCAGTTCTGGGATCCCGGCGTTATCTACGTTGCCGGCAAATACTATATGTATTCGATGTACGGTGGCGATAGTGTTTGGCTTGCCACCTCCCAGGATGGCGTCCATTGGACGGATTACGGCGTGGTCCTGAAATCGGAAGGATTCAAGAACAACCGAGTTTGGAAGCCCTATGTTGCTAGAGTCGGCGACAACTTCATTCTCAACCACGGGGCTTTCACCGACCAAGGCACCAACAACAATCTGCTTCGCTTTTATGAATCGCAGGATCTGATCCATTGGAAGCATCTATACGAGATTCCTATTGATATAAACTTCTACCGATCGAACGGCCGCTGGGACCATATGTACACGATTCCCAAGAATGAGCAAGACCCCAGCCAAGGATTCTGGGGCTATATGGTCGCCGATCTGATTGATCATGGCGGTTTCGGCATGATGGATTCGCCCGACGGCGTTCACTTCAGGCCCATCAAGGCTCCTCAGATACTCGCGGATTTTCGAATTCCCACACTAGAGATTGGTGGGATCAAGAAATTCGGGCAGAAGTATTATCTGCTGGGCGGTAATGTCAATCACTACGGCTTCTCCGGTTACGGAGTCTATACCTATGTCGCGGACTCGCCCACAGGGCCGTTCCGTCCGGACCTGGACGCCTATCGTTTGACAGGCACGTCGGGAATCGACGGAAACTACTTCATTCATGTCTTAGCCTGTTTTGTGAAGGACAGTCCCGAAGATCTGGTCAGCGATCCATTTACATTTCGGAACGCTAGCGACACAGATGGGCAGGGAACCTGGTTTCTTCCGATGCGCAAAGCGATCGTCGATGCTCAAGGGCACCTTCGTTTGGCCTACTGGCGGCAAAACGATCTCGTCAAAGGCAAGGAAATACAAGTCGATACGGTGGAGAATTCGGTTGTTTTTCCGCCGGGTCAAACCGCGGCGAATCCGATCGTACAAGTCGCTGGCGGTGGCGATCGCCTCTTGATTCACACCGACAAGGACTGGAAACCGTTTTCGTGGCTCGATGCCGGCAAGACCAGAAAGGCGATCACGGTTTTGAATCATCGCTTCGACCTGACCAAAGGCTTGATCATCGAAGGTCATATTAACGCGAAGGCGGTTTTTCACGGCTACACTGATGCCAGCAAGTCCTACGCAGGATTTTTCATTGAAGGACTGAAAAAAGACGAGTTGGAAAAAGGTTCAGGCACCGGCATCTTGCTCGAGATCGGTGAGCCGCAATGGCGGGAGTCCCTGATTGGACGCATTCAGACGGAAGGTTCTTTCCGTTTCGAAGGCATCGACGCGACGGGCCGAGCCAGTGCAACGGTAACCGGACTTGACGATGGTAAAGACCACACCTTCCGGCTGTGGTTGCGATCGGGCCAGATGGAGTTGTATATCGATGACCTGCTCATGCAATCGTTCTTCTATTTCAAGGCGACGGGGCGCATTGGCTTCATCGCTCAGGAGAGCGAAGTTGATTTTTCAAAGCTCAGGTTCTACTCGATGAACCTGTGAACCAACACAAAGGAATACGATGAGACTGCGAATTCTACTCAGGTCCACTATTTTCGTTGCCGCGGCGATCTTACCGATTTGTTCCCAAGGGCAGGCGCCTGGCGGGAATAACAAGGTTGTTGTCGACGACGATGGCACGGTTCACGTTCCTGCTCAAGACGTGCCTATGTCCGGCTTCCTGAGTCCGGAGGCAAAGGCCTATGTCACGCAACATTTGAAGGACATGCAGAACCCGCATATGTTGGCTCAGGACAACGGCGTGCCGCGTTTTATGAAGGGATATATCGAGCGGCAGAAGGTTCTCTATCCCGTGGATCTGGAGGACACCACGATTGCGGGTGTGCACGCATACGTGTATACGCCCAAGGCGGGGATCTCAGCGGCGAACCGCGATCGCGTACTGATCGATCTCCACGGCGGTGGGTTTTCCGGGTGCTGGCCTGCGTGCGCCGAACTTGAGTCCATCCCGATCGCTGCCCTGGGCAAGATTCGCGTAATAAGTCTGGATTATCGCGAAGGACCCAAGTACAAGTTTCCGGCTGCCAGCGAAGATGTTGCCGCGGTGTATCGGCAGCTCCTGAAAGATCACGCATCGCAGAACATCGGCATCTACGGATGCTCCGCAGGTGGCATGCTGACGGCGATGTCGGTTGCCTGGTTTGAAAAACACAATCTACCCAGGCCGGGTGCGGTGGGCATCTTTTGCGCTGGAGCGGGTTCTCCCACCGGTGCCGGATTCGGGGGCGACGCGGCCTACACGGCCGGGCCACTAGGCGAGGCGCGCAGCATGGCGGCGCCGCTAAAGCCTGCCGCTCGGACGACGAACCAAGCCCAAGGCGGACTCGGCTACCTGGCGGGCACCGATCCGAAGGATCCCATGGTGGCCCCCATCAATTCGCCGGAAATTCTGGCGAAGTTCCCGCCAACATTGATCATCACAGCGACTCGCGGCTTCGAAATGAGCGGCGCTCTTTATACCCACACTCAGTTGGTGAAGCTGGGAGTCGACGCCGAGCTGCATGTGTGGGAAGCGCTGTTTCATGGATTCTTCTATAATCCCGATGTGCCGGAATCGCGTGACTGTTACGACGTGATCGTAAAGTTCTTCGATCACCACCTCGGAAAGCGAGGTTCGGAGAACCCATGAACCTGCGGCTGATATTGGCGTTTTGGGCTGCCTCTGGACTATTATGCGCGCAGACAGGGGCCAAGAAGCTGGCCGAGGCCGATTGCACGGCGGAAAGGCTCGGCAGTTCGATTCCGGTTGAAGTGATCGGCGAGCCGATTGCGGCGGTGACTTTGAGCAGCCCAGTTTGGAAGCCTGCCGTGGCGCCGCTGCCTGCGTATTGCAGCATCGATGGCTCGATGGCCCCCGTTGAAACCAGCGGCAAAGCGAAGCCGATTCTCTTCCGAGTCTTGTTGCCGGCGGAGTGGAGCGAGCGCGCTGCTCAGCTCGGCGGCGGTGGTATGAACGGCATGATTCCTAACCTCACAATGACATTCGGTGTGACCACCGGCTCCGGGCTCCTGGAGCGCGGTTTTGCCACTTACGGAAGTGACTCCGGCCATGGAATGGCGGCCAGCGACTGGGCGCTGAGCGACGAATCCATCAAAAACCTTGGGTACATGCAACTGAAGAAGACTCACGATGCCGCAGTGGCGCTGATCCAGCGCGCTTACGGACAGAAGCCTCGGTTCAATTATTTCTTTGGAACCTCCCAGGGCGGCCGCGAGGCCCTCACCGTAGCTCAGCGCTACCCGGCCGATTACGACGGCATCATCGCGAACGTGCCGATTGTAAGCTTCTCTTCGCTGATGCTGGCGCCGGAGTTGATTCGAATTCAGGAAAAACCGCTGGCCAACTGGGTCACCCCCGCCAAAGTGAATGCCATCCGCGGCGAATTCATGCGGCAGTGCGACAAACTGGATGGACTTGCCGACGGTGTCATCAATAACTACACAGCATGTCGCGCGCTTTTCGATACCAAACAAGGCAAGAAAGGACGCGACCCCTGGGCTGCCAAGCGCTGCCCCGGCAACCGCGATCCTGATCCGGCGGATACGAGCGCGAAGGCATGTTTGACCGACGGCCAGATCTCGACCCTTGAGATGGTTTTCAGTCCCTATCTGTTTGCGACGCCGCTGGCCAACGGCGTGAAACAGTTTGGAATGTGGGTGCCGAATACCGATCCGAGCGGCTCCGGTCTGATCTTGCCGGCGCGCTTCCGCAACCAGGAAGGTGCAGGGCCCGATGCGCAGATGCACCGTCATCTAGGAGTGCTCGGCGTCACGGGCTTTCTCATGCAGGATCCCGCCGCCAACCCGCTGGACTACGTTGAAGGCGGCCGCTGGAACCAACGCCGGATCGAATTGTCGGAATGGCTGGATGCGACCAATCCGGACCTCGGCAAATTCGCTGCAAGAGGCGGGAAGATGATCGTGACCATCGGGACTAACGACACGCTGGCGTCGCCGGGAGCACAGTTAGCTTACTATCAGTCGGTGATTGAGCGAATGGGGCAGGACAGAGTCGATCAGTTCGCCCGATTTTTCGTCATTCCCCAGACCAACCACGGATTAAGCGGCATGAACTATACGACGGACGGCGACGGAAAAACGATTGAAGCTGCGCCTATTCCAAATACATATGATCGGCTGCCAATACTCACGGATTGGGTAGAGAAAAAGGTGGCGCCACCGAAACAATTGACGGTAACCGGGGCAACCCGCAGTCTGCCACTGTGCAACTATCCGCTGTATCCGAAATACGTAGGTGGTCAAACGAGCGATGCCGGATCCTACGTCTGCGCGCGGCCAGAACAACCATGAATTCAAGATCACATCCCGCATTAGTAGTCCTGCTGGCCTGGACCGCACTTTGCCAGGCGCAGACTGTTTCCCCCAAACGCCCCTGCGCACAGTTGCTGGAGTTTAGCGCTCCGGGGGTGGAACTCTCTAAGGCCGAGTCGGTCCCGGCGGCAGACACGCCGTATTGTCTGGTGCGGGGCACGATCAACAAACGAATCGGGGCCGGAGGGACGCAGTTTGGTATCGGCTTCGAACTGCGGTTGCCGGACGCCTGGACAGATCGTTTTCTATTTCAAGGCGGTGGCGGTATGGACGGCGTGGTGCGTCCCGCAACGGGCGCGATTCCAATCTCGGGTTCCACGGCCGTGACAGCCTTGGCGCGTGGGTTCGCAGTTGCAACGACCGACTCAGGGCATCAAGGGCAAGGAGGACCGATAGGCGCAGCGGCGGATTCCTCATTCGGCGTCGATCAGCAGGCCCGAGTGGATCAAGCCTACGGCGGCTTTATGGCGGTTACTGAGGTGGCGCGACAGATGATCGCTAGCTACTATGGCCAGCCGTGGAAGAAGTCCTACTTCATGGGTTGTTCAAACGGTGGACGGCAAGCCCTGCTCGCCGCGCAGCGTTTTCCGCTCGCATTCGACGGCGTTCTGTCGGTAGCCCCGGCCGCCCGGGTGGGCACTGCCACGATCAGCTCAGTGTGGGAGACCATCGCGTTCTCTGAAATAGCGCCCAAGGACGCCGCCGGACGTCCCATTCTTTCCAAAGCGTTCACCAATGCGGATCTGACATTGCTGGCCAATGCGGTGGCTCGAGTTTGCGATTCGAAGGACGGCGTCAAGGACGGCCTCATCTTCAATACAAAGGAATGCCACTTCGATCCGGCGGATTTGGCGTGCAAGGAGCGCAAGACTGACACATGTCTTTCCGCAAATCAAGTAGCCGCACTGAAAAAAGTGTTTTCAGGTCCCAAGAACTCGCGCGGTGAAGCGCTGTATTCGGACTGGCCCTATGACAGCGGTATTGCAGCTCCCGGCTGGCGCGCGCTGAAGCTAGGGACTTCGGAAACCGCAGCGCCCAATTCCGCGGACGTAACGTTGATGTTCAGCGGTCTAAAGGGCTTTTTCTTCACGCCACCTGACCCGCAGTTCGATCCGATGAAATTCAACTTCGATACGGACCCAGCTCGCTTGAACGACACCAGTGTTTTGCAGGACTCTTTGCTGACGTTCCTTTCGACGTTTTCCGCCCGTGGCAGCAAACTGATGCTCATTCACGGGATGAGCGATCCGTTCTTTTCCGCCTACGATACGGCGCGCTATTACGAGCGCGTGGTGCGTGACAACGGCGGGTTGGATAAGACCATGCCGTGGGTACGTTACTTCGAGGTACCCGGGATGAATCACTGCGGAGGCGGCCCGGCGCTTGAGGATTTCGATCCGCTCACCGCGCTGGTGGAGTGGACGGAGAAAGATCAGGCGCCCGAGCACATGAGGGCGAAGGGCAAATCATTTCCAGGCGTGAGCAGGCCGGTGTGCGCATACCCTACATTTCCGCATTATCGTGGAACGGGTTCCGCGGACGACGCGGCCAATTTCGAGTGCAAATAACGGCGCCAGGACTGCGGCTGAATCAAGGTTGACAGCGCGCAGCCACCTGATTGAAGACGTTTGATGTTCTGGCCCTCTCGCAAACGCAGCATATATCGGGGCCGAACGTTCGACGAACGTTTGGCAGGGAACCGCGGCGCTCACGGTCGTAAGCCCCGAGTGGAGACGCCGGCCTCTGAGCAGCGGCGAAAAGCGGCCGAATTATGTGGCGGTCGCCTCGCTCACGCCTCCTGGCGGATCCATTCCCAACCGTGACTGTCGCTGCGTCTCGACATGGGCGCCGGGGACATTCGGCGATTTGGGCCGCAATGGCCTTCGCGTTTCGGGCATATCGCAGCTTGATCTTGGGCTCGCTAGGGATGTTTCCATTTCCGAGCGCGCGAAGGTGCGCTTCCTGGCCGACGCCTTCAACGTCTTCAACCGCGCGCAGTACGCCGCGCCCAATGCGAAGCTGTCGCAGGTAAACCTTTGGCGAAATTACAGCCACGATCAGCAACTATGCGAGAGGTCGGGGTACCCCGCGCGAGATTAAGCTTTCGGCGACGTTTTCTTTCTAGTCGGCCATCGAAGCGTGGGCAGTTAAGCGCCAATCCCACAGCAGTTGCGCGCTCAAACCTTTGCAATTGATTGAGCGGATTGGTTTCGGGCACCGCAACGCTCCGAATGTGTTCGAGTTGTCGTTTCGGTTCGCGCTGGTGGGAAGGGTTTGAGACCGATGACGCCCTCGGCGCATTGAACTGAAGCATTTGCGTGGTAATTACCGGCGCCAGAACCCCACGAATTCAAGGCTCGCGTTTTGGTTTTAGATAGCACCGACGAAAATCCTCCGACGATAAACTGATCTACGAACCCTTCCGAAACCTCTGGCGCAAATCTCGACGCGAAGAAGCCTTCCTATGGGCCGCACCATTCGAGGTATGTTCATCGTTTCGGGCACTTGTCAGAGGCGCCGCTTCCTTACTCGGGGTACTCTCCGCAATTGCGCTCTTTAGTACGGAACGCAGCCAGATGGATCGCGGTCGCGCGATCTGTGCCACTGTATGAACTGCTCGAATTTCGGAATCTTCAAGGTTGGCGCGACAATGCGCAACGGCAAAAATCGCTGATGGAACATCGCGAGACGCCGGTGAACTGTAGCGATTCGCGAGGTGCCGATGAGCAACTGGGGAACGAGATTGAAGGCTGTGGTGACCACCTCAATTCTTCGATCGTGTGTTAGATGCTGCGTGAACCACTTATCGAAGGTGGGCAATTCATGGTGCTTTCCAAACCTAACAGCGACGTGTCCCAGCCGCAAATAAGTATCTAACGAGCGATCCCGGTCGGGTTGCCTGCTCCCGGACCGATCGAGACACACAAATTCATCTTCATAGAGGCGCTCCGATGAATGTCCAGGGACAAGATATCTGTCTGGTCCAAGCGTCAAGTCGATTTCTCCCATTTCGAGCTCATCGGCGTTTCAGCCCACGATGGGGATCATCTCGATGGTTACGCCAGGGGCGAGTTCCTCCAGCCGCGGCAATGCTTCAGTCGTGACGACCGTTTGGGCGTAATCGGACATCAGCAATCGAAACTTTCGAGACGAAGTTGGAGGTTCAAATGCCGGGTTGTTGTTGACGATTCGACTCGGCCTGGATGAGCAAGTCTTGCACCGGCTCAATGAGCCCTTCGGCCAGCGGCGTAAGGGTCATCTTTCGTGTTATGCAGCCGGTCCCAATTAACGCGCTCCTGTCAATCCCATCCTACTGCACCGACGTTAGCCAAACCAATCCTCCCTTGTCAACTTCAGTACGGCTAGTGCCAAGCGGTCCTTTATTTCGCGAACTCGAAGGCATCGGCCGAAGGCGTAGATACCATCACGCCCGTTCCCGACGACTGCACGTCCCCGCTGATGGCGTAGAATCGATTTCCCACCACGCCGCCCGCGACGCCATGCCGTCCAATCGCCATGGGCGGAAGAATGGTCCAGGTGTTAGTTGCCGGATCGTATCCTTCAAAAGCGTGATAGGCGGTGTGCTGGAAGAAGTCTTGATTTTCGCCGCCAGCCACATAAACCTTGCCTTCATAGACGCCAACGTCCAGGCCACTTCGAGCGGTTGGCATTTTGGCGAGAGGAGCGCTCCAGGTATCGGTTACAGGATCGTAGGCTTCAACGTTTCCGAGATCTGAGGATGCGGCGATAAAAGCGGCGCCGATGCGCCCGCCGATTACATAAATTTTTCCGTTCACAACACCGGCTGCGGTATGGTTTCGCGGCGTCGGCATGGTGGCGCGCTCGCGCCACGAGTTGGTCTCAGGATCGTATTCCTGCACGGTAGCAAGAACCCTCTGGGGCGTGTTGGGACGAATCGCCGGATTCGTTGCCCCGGGCGCCGTAGTCACGCCGCCGATCACATACATTTTGTTTCCTATCGTTGCCGCCACCGCCGCACCGCGTTTCACCGGCATAGGCGCAAGGGCTTTCCAGGAGTCGTTAACCGGGTCATACTCAAACGCATTGTCGATCGGAGTCCAGGCCGAGAGACCGTCTACAGTACCCGCGGTAAATCCGCCGAACACATAGATTTTTCCTCGGTATTCGGTGAGCGCCAGATGGTGAGCCGGTAACGCCATCGGCTTCCTCTTCGTCCATTTGCTCGTCGCTGGGTCGAACTCGTAGACCATGCCTACAGGCAACCACACAGGGGCGGAAACCAATCCGGCGAAGACATACATTTTGCCGTTTGCGCCTTGGCCAATGACTTCTTCGTGCGGCTCTGGGAACGGAGGAAGACTGACCCACTTACCCTGCCCACATAGAGTTGGCGCCACTAAGGCTAAATGCATCAGCCCGGCGATGGCGAACATCGCTAAGGTTGACGCCCCATGGTGCCGTTGACCAACCAAGATCGTATACATATGCGCTACGTCGCCTCAACAACAGATTTCTCTGGATCGATCAAGAAGATCCAAATCAGGGCGCCGATCCCAAGAACGACGGCGCTCACGTAAAACGGAGTAACCCACAAACCCCGGCCGAACAAAGTTCCATAGACGATCGCCGCCAAAGATCCCCCCAAGGCGCCGATCATATTCATAATGCCCGTGACTGTTCCACTGAACTGGCCGCCGATGTCCATGGGAACGGCCCATGCCGGACCGATGACCCATTCGAGGAAAAAGAAGGAGGCAGCTAGACAGAGAATTGAGGTGACAGCTTCGGAGGTCAGGGCGGCGGGAATGAGAAAGAAACCCGCAAGAAGAAACCCAGGAGCTGCAACCACCCGCCGCGCGAGGCGGGCGCTGTTCGTTCGCTTAAAAATCCTGTCTGATAGCGCCCCGCCAAAGATGTCGCCGGCCATTCCAGCGAACAGAGGAAGCGATCCCCAGAATCCCAGCGATGTCAGCGATAGATGGCGATGTTCTCGAAGATACGTAGGGTACCAGGTGAGATAAAAATTGGTTCCGAAAAAGAAGCAGGCATAACCAACAGCAACGAACCACATGTTTGGCGCTAGTAAAATCCGCCTCCATGGCGCCGGCTGGCGCTCCAGAGCCGGTCGCGCAAATGAGTCAACGCCGCGGATTACGGCGAGTTCAGCGGCGTTGACGCCCTTATGATCCTCGGGACGATCGCGATACAGCAAACTGAAGACAAACGCCCACAAGACGCCCAGCGATCCAAAAATATAGAAGAGGGCACGCCATCCGAACGCAATCATGATACTGCCCGCTACAAAAGGAGTGACAGCGACGGCAAAACGGCTGAAGAAGTGCGTGACGCCCTGAATCCGCCCCCGTTCGGCGCGAGGGAACCACAGCCACATACCACGGCTGGCAACTGGAAACGCACCGGCCTCGCCGACGCCAAGCAAGAACCGCGCGCCAAACAAAGATACCAGCCCGATGGCTGCGCCCGTCATCATGGCAGCCACAGACCACCAACTCATGATGACCGTAAGGACTTTCTTTGCGCCAAAATGATCGCCCAGCCATCCGGCAGGAACTTGCCCCAGGGCATACGCCCACGTAAAAGCCGCTAGAACCAAACCCATCGCGCTCTTGCTCAAGTGGAACTGTTTTGCGATCTCGGGCTGCGCCACGGATATATTACTGCGATCCATGTAGCAAATGAGATACATCAAGCTGATGAGGATAAGAATCCACCAACGCGTTCGCGTTGGCTTGGACGCGACGGAGCGGATCTGGGACTGAACTAGAGCGTCGGGACTAGCGGCCAATATTGTTTCTCCGGATCTACTTAAACCAATGCCGGTTCCGTCGACGGCGTATTCTGTGTGGCTAGTTCCACTGGTCGATTGGTTTCCGCCGAGAGATCCGCGGCTTGATAGAGTTGCATCGCCAAGCGCGCTTGTTCCGGCGTAACCAAGGGCTGCTTGCCCAGGGCGACGCATTCCAGGAAATGAAGCGTTTCATCTTCCATGGGACCGGCGTAGACATGATTCACCTTCTCGCCCGGCATGGACGAAATCGGGAATTGGATGCCACCCTTCATCGTGGTGGTATACACATCGCGATGCGTATCATCCACCATGGTGGCGCCTTCGGTTCCCACAAACTCGATCCAGGTAGATGAGAAGTTGGGATATGCAGGTGGCAGCACCCAACCCGCGCCGATCGTAAAGACCACGCCATCGTCCATGGTCACAATCATCCAGACACAATCAGGAACGTTGTACTGAGCTCCCATAATTTTCTTTACTTCCTGCGCATACACACGAATTGGCTTGCGCGGCGCCAGGCACCACAGGACAAAGTCGATGTCATGCGTGGCTTCCATGGCGGCAGGCGACAGCTTTACTCTCCCACCAATCTTCTTACCGAGGTTTCGCGTTATGTGGCGGCTCACCAGCGCGCTCACCGGCTGGCCGATGGTGCCGTCCTCAATAGAGCGTTTCACGTAAGCGAATTTCGGATTGAAACGCTGCGAATAGCCGATCGTGAAAAGCAGGTTGTTCTTCTTGGCGAGAGCGATCAGTTCGTCGGCTTCGGCCAGTTCCAGCGCGATGGGCTTTTCGAGAAATACATGTTTTCCAGCCAGCATGCTCTCTTTGGCGATGGGAAAGTGGGTCGGCTCGGGGGTCGTCGAGATCATCACAGCGTCAATCGAAGCATCTTTCAGCAGGGTCTTATAGTCGGTGGTTGCGGTCACCGGCTTGGTCGCAGCCGCCACTTCTTTCAAGCGCTCTTCGCGAATCTCAGCGATGTGCAATTCGTTGACCCAGGGGCTTGCCGCGGAAGCCACTGCCCGGATTCCTCCACACCAACCCGTACCGATAACTCCAACATTGATTTTTCTCATTAATTCTCCAGCCTCATAAATACGATCTCAAGTAAGACAGTCGTAGCCTCGCGTAGTGCTGGGCACTGCTTTTGAGTCTACCTTACGCAAATGCCGACACGGCGAGCAAGTGTAAAGATATGTTAATCGCGCCGCTACGAGGACCTTTCAGTTAGTGTGATACTACTGTTTCGATCTATCCTCAACAACAAGATGATGAGTACGACGCTAAGATTCTCGACTTTGCCGCTTGTTTTGAGCTTGGCCGCATGGGCCCAGGACGCCGCAGATCTGTTTCAAACGAAGTGCGCCACCTGCCACAGTGCCGGTAGCGCTGTCGGTGCTCCCCTCCCAGCCACGCTTCGCCAGATGCCTGCGGCGCACATTCTGGAAGCTCTGGAGACCGGCAAAATGAGGACCATTGGGGCATCGCTGACCGCGGCGCAGCGCGAAGCCTTAGCGAAGTCATTGGGGCTTGCCGAGAGTCTTCCTGCTGCATCCGGTGCGGGCGTCTGTTCCTCCTCTGAAGTGCTACGAACGGGCCCCGGCCGATGGAACGGATGGGGTGTGGATGGAGCGAACACCAGGTATCAGGACGCCAAGAAAGCCGGGCTCGATCGCGAAAGTGTTCCCAAACTCAAGCTGAAGTGGGCGTTCGGCTTTCCCGGAGCAACCACTGCTTTCGGACAGCCCACCGTAAGCGGTGGAAGGCTCTTCGTTGGCAGCGCCGAGGGCGCGGTTTATTCGCTGAACGCAAATACAGGCTGCATGTACTGGAAATTCGCGACACCGGAGGGTGTCCGAACGGCTATTGTACTTTCCGAAGACGGGCAGCGGGCGTACTTTGGCGATCTGCACGCCAACGTTTATGCGGTTAGCGCAGACACCGGTGCATTGCTTTGGAAGACTAATGTCGATGAGCATCCATTTGCCGTCGTCACTGGGACGCCGCGCCTGGCGAAAGGCAGGCTATTTGTGCCGGTTTCGGGCGGTGATGAACCTATCTCGGCGGCCAATCCGGAGTACGAATGTTGCACGTTTCGGGGCAGCCTGGTCGCGCTGGACGAGGCCACTGGAAAGCAGGTTTGGAAGACATACACCATCCCAGAGGCGCCAACCGTTCGAGGAAAAAATTCAGCGGGAACCAAGCAGTGGGGGCCTTCCGGCGGATCGCTTTGGTCGTCGCCAACCATCGACCTTCAAAAGAAAGCCATCTACACAGGCACTGGGATTAACTTTTCGTCTCCCGCCACATCGGGCAGCGACGCGATTACTGCATTCGATATCGAGACTGGCCGGATTCTCTGGTCCCGGCAGGTGACTGCGGGCGATGTCTACAACTTCGGATGCCGCGGCGATAACCAAGCGAACTGCCCCAAGGATCACGGGAATGACTCAGACTTCGGTAATTCCCCGATGTTGAGGACTTTGCCGGACGGTCGCCGTATTCTGGTTGTGGGTCAGAAATCAGGCGTGATTTACGGCCTTGACCCAGATCAAGCAGGCAAGATGTCGTGGCAAACCCGGGTGTCGCGAGGCGGACCGCAAGGGGGAGTAATCTGGGGTGGAGCGAGCGACAACAAGAATGCCTATTTCGGAATCTCCGACTGGGATCCGGGCAAGCCGGAGGCAGGCGGCGGCCTGGTCGCCATAGGCCTCACGGATGGAAAAGTCCTCTGGTCGGCCGCAGTTTCAAAGCCAGCGTGTGTCGCAACGCCCGGCTGTAGCGCGGCGCAGCCTGCGCCCGTCACGTTAATAACTGGTGTAGCGTTCCTCGGTTCGATGGATGGACATATGCGTGCTTACGACACGCGTGATGGAAAGATCATTTGGGATTTTGACACGCTGCGCGATTTCGAGACTGTGAACGGAATCAAAGCGCATGGCGGATCCATCAATGGCGCCGGCCCAGTGGTGGTGAATGGGATGCTTTACACCAACTCGGGATACGCGCGTATTCCTTCCATACCGGGGAATGTACTGCTTGCGTTTTCGATCGACGGCAAATAGTTTTCTACTCTCAACGCCGGGCGAGAGCGGCCTGCATACACTCCGATTGCACGTCGAGGAACTTCGCATAGCTACCTGGGCCCACCACAAACGGATTCGGCGAACCGGGCTTCCGGTCCTTTAGAGCTGCCAGTTTTTCCGGCATTCCATCGTATAAAGGATGATTCTGGACTTCGACATCCACCTTCATTTTCCGTGCGACCTCTTTGTAATGTTCCAGGGATTTGAGGTATTGCCGAAGCTGCTCGTCTTTGAGAATCCTGGTCAGCAAAACTGTGCCGCCGTACAGGCCAGCGATGTGCGTTTTGCCACCATCCTTCACGGGGAAGATCAGAGCCATTGAGCCGGGCGTATGACCGGGGACCATGACCGGCGTCACTTTTTCGTCGCCAAGAACGATCGGCTTTCCCTCCTCGGCCACCATGTCTCTGCGCGGGGGCGTTACCGGCGCCGGAGGTGGCCCCTTGGCAGCGAAGCCCGCGGGCGGCTGCGGAGGATGCTCCATCAAATCCCAGTCCGCGGCCGATTCGACAATACGCGTGCCGTAATGATCCTGAAAATACGCAGCGCCGCCGAAATGATCGCCATGCCCGTGAGTGAGGATGATTGTTTTGACCTGCGCGGGATCTAAACCAACCATTTTCATCTGCGCGATCAGCACGCTTTCCACTTCGTTGGCATAGCCGGAGTCGATCAAAATAATTCCGGCCGAGGTTGTCAGAGCGTACACAACGGTCCCCGTCCTGCCGAAAGCGTATAGATTGTCGAAAAGCTTCGTGGGCTCGATTAGCGGATCGGTGGGCGAGTTGGCTCGTGGCGCATCGCAAAAGAAAGTAGCCTCGCCGGCCCATTCTTTGCCCGCGATCTGCTTGGCCTTTGCGATATCTTCCAAGACAGCGGGTGAGTCCGGTTTAGCGGGAGCCGCCTGGGGAGCCTGTGCGCGCAAGCAGCCGGAG
>JBEKLB010000050.1:0-21845 GCA_050010415.1 Bryobacteraceae bacterium
TACCTGCGCGACTTCTTCAACGCCGGCTTCAAATCCATGGTCCGGATCAGTTTGTGCAGGTAATTAGGATGCAGTCCCAGTATCTTCGCCGCCGCTTCGTGATCGTAATTCATCTGATCGAAGGCCTGTAGCACCACTTGCCGCTTAGCCGCTTCCACGGCTTCTTCGTACATGCTAGCCGATACCGCCTCCGGCCGCGATTCCCGGATGTGCTCGGGTAAATCCTCAGCCAAAACCAGATCCGCCGACCCCAACACCACGGCACGCTCGATGGCGTTCTCAAGTTCGCGAACGTTCCCCGGCCAGGAGTAGCTCTGCAGATAAGCCCGCGCCCCGGGCGCCAGGCCGATAATCTTGCGTCCGCACTCGGCGGCGTACTTCTTCGCGAAATGCTCGGCCAGCGGCAACGTGTCCTCGGGACGCTCGCGTAATGCTGGCGCCTTGAGCGACACCACGTTCAAGCGGTAAAACAGATCGCGGCGAAAGTCGCCTTTCTGGACGGCCTGTTCCAAGTCGCGATTGGTGGCAGCCAGTAGCCGGATATTCAGTTGGATTGTCTTGGTCCCGCCTACGCGTTCCATCTCGCGCTCTTGGATCACGCGCAGCAGCTTGGCCTGCAAAAGCGAGGAAAGCTCTCCGATTTCGTCCAGGAAAACCGTTCCGCCCTCGGCCACTTCCAGCTTGCCCTTCTTCTGCGTGATGGCGCCAGTGAACGCGCCCCGCTCATGCCCGAACAGTTCGCTCTCCAGTAGCGTCTCGGTGAGCGCCGCGCAGTTGATTGCCATGAAAGGTCCCGCCGCCCGCAGGCTGTTGCGATGCAGCGCGCGGGCGATCAGTTCCTTGCCGGTCCCGCTCTCGCCTAGGATCAGCACGTTGGAATTGGAAGGCGCCACTTTGGCGATCTGACGTTGCAGGTCGCGCAGCTTGTCGCTCACCCCCACCATGCCGTGTTCGATCTTCAGTTCCGATTGCAGGCGTTCGTTTTCCTCCTGCAGCCAGCCCAGGATCGTAGCATTCTCCCAGGCCACGGCCGCCATACCGGCCACCGCGGTCAGAAGTTGCAGATGCCCTTCGTCGAAGCGATGTTCGGCGTCCACCGATTCCAGATACACCACGGCCGCCACTTCGTCGCGAACAATGAGCGGGGCAGCCAGGAACGAAGGGCCGTTCTGATCGGTAGGCTCCTGCCAGATCACCAGCCGCTCCTGCAACGCCCGGCCCAACACGTCGGGATTGGGCACCACATCATCGGGCAGTGGGCCCGGACGCGAGCCCGGAATGAAGATCACCGCATGCGAAGCAGGAATCAAGTCCAGCAGCAACGAAGTCAGGTGGCTGCGCAGAACCTCCGCGGCCGTCACGGACGTGGTGTCGTGCAGCCCGCGAAAAGAATGCAGCATGGTGCTGACGCGCAGCAACGTCCGTAAGTCGTGCAGCGCTCGTGCCGATGGTGGAAGGATGGTATATTCGTCTGAAGAAAGATACAGCGACTCGTCGAGCCGAAGCTCGCGCGTGCTCGAGAACGATACCTGCTTTTCGGCGGGCGTTTCGGCGTTGGGGTCCACCTGATAACAAAACACGGAGCCCCCGATCCGAATCTCGTCGCCAGGCGATAACTGCTGCTCGGTTACCGGCGTCCCGGTCACAAAAGTTCCGTTGCGGCTTTCAAGATCCTTGAGGGTGCAGCCTTCGCCCACTCGGAGGAACAGGCAATGTCGGCGCGAAACCGCGTTGTCTTCCAGTTGCAGATCGTTGGTGGCTTGCCTGCCCACCCAATACTCGCCCTGCGGCAACGGGATCACATGGCCTTTCAAAGGCCCGCGCACCGCCAACAGTCGGGGCTCAACTCCTGTCTTCGATTTCAGCAAAGTTTCCTTCGTACCCGTTTCTACGCTAATCAAAAGGTTAGTATGAAAAATGGTTTGATTACACCTGCATCATGTTCCCCCGGCCGTCCCCACAGCCGCGGAAGTCGTGTAAACGCACCATAGCCATTACATATCGTACAATTTTCTCCGACGGAAGCACGACCAGAAAGGTGGCCGCTGAATTGCTCTGCTCAATGGCGACTTCGTATGTTTGAGAGAACCATCGTTCGTCTGACCGTTGGCATGGGCGTTCCCATCGTCTGCGCCCTGATCATGGAACAACTGCCGAAGACCGGCGTCGCAGAAGTGCCCTTCGCGTTCCAAGTGGAAGAACAGACCCTTCCACCGGGAACCTATTCGGTGAAGCAGGCCGATCTGGGACGCGCCGTCAGTATCCAGAACGAAAAGGTGGGTGAGCCAGGCATGATGTGCCAGGCTCTGAAACGTCGATTCGGGACCGCGCAGGAAGCGCGCTTGGTTTTCCACAGTCATGAAGGACGTTATTTCTTGTCCGAGATCTGGTTCGATGCAGACGGCCGTGGCCTGATCCTCCCAGAAGACCGCGACGCTCAGCGGGACGCACTCTCCAGTCCCGATGATCGAGCCATCAAGTACATCAGTTTTCGCTAGCTGTAAGTCCTCAAGCGCTCGGAGGAGCCGGCACCGCGCTCCTCTTTTTTTCCCCAGCTTCTCTCGCCCCAACAGCAGAACCTATCGGTTACTGTCTCGTCCCTCTCACAAATCAAATGCTTCTCCCCGATGCGTTCGACGATCTCGAAGTTGCTGCGATTGCTTCATCCCGTTTGTGGAGATCCAATTGCCCTCTCTACAACCGTTATGCAATTGACCATGCGGACCAAAGTTACTTGCGGTTTCCTGATCTTGGCTGTGGGGATCATGATCACGGATTGTTATCGCTTGCTGCGCGCACCGTCGGACGCGGTAATCTCCGCCACTGGCGACGCCCAGCACTCCCGCAAGTTTTAACGACATGCGAAGGGGGAGTGACGGGGCCCTGTACCGACTTACCGGCCGGCACAGGGCGCCCGCCGAGGGCAACTAGACTCGCCGCGACATGTGCGTGATCAGCGAGACCAGGAACAGAACAATGAACACGAAGAATAAGATCTTTGCAATACCTGCCGATACAATTGCGATTCCTCCGAACCCGAATACCGCCGCCAGAATCGCGATCAGCAGAAACACCAAAGCGTAGTAGAGCATTTCGTTCTCCTTTTTTAGTGAGGCCGCTTTGAATGACGGCAAGCCGTGCTCGGTCTCGCTGTGGCTGAATGCAGCTTGGTTACCACTCGGGATGTCATTGAAACGCCATGCGATCTTGGCACGAACTGGCCCCGGCTCAGGCAAAATTTGCCGCCTGTACTGGTACAAAGCGAGCTAACTAAGTATCCGGGCTCTAGGACAGATGTCTATTCCCGCCCCATTGCAAGGCGTCCAACTTTCGAGTGATAATGCGCGCAGGCCCCCTCGGCATCCCGAAGCGCCTCGGCACCCCATGGAATCCATTGTCGGCCAGACCGTTGCACAATACGCATTCCTGGAAAAGCTGGGCGCCGGCGGCATGGGCGAGATCTATAAGGCGCGCGATTCACGGCTGAACCGGATTGTCGCGGTGAAGGTTCTCGCGCCCGGAAGAACGCGCGATCCCGAGCGCCGCCGCCGGTTCATTCAAGAGGCCCAAGCCGCCTCCGCGCTCAACCACCCCAACATCATCACCATCCACGACATTCTGCCCGAAGGCGACACCCAATACATGGTGATGGAACACGTCTCCGGCAAAACCCTGCACGAAATGATCGCGGCGGGCCGTCTCCCAGTGCCGCAAGTGCTGCAGATTGCCACCCAAATGGCGAACGCGCTCTCCGCGGCGCACGCCGCTGGCATCATCCACCGCGACCTCAAACCCGCCAACGTGATGGTCACTGGCTCCGGTCTGGTGAAAGTGCTGGATTTCGGATTGGCGAAGTTGATGGATCCCGGCGCGCGCATGCGATCGGGCGATTCCAGCCAGACGCAAGACCCCCTCACCGTCACTGCGGCGCCACTCACTGTGGAAGGCGCCATCATGGGCACCGTCAACTACATGTCGCCCGAACAGGCCGAGGGATTGAAGGTGGATGCGCGCTCCGACATCTTTTCGTTCGGCGCGGTGCTTTACGAGATGGTCACCGGCCAGCGCGCCTTTGAAGGCGATTCGGGGCTCTCCACGCTCTCGGCGGTTCTACGCGACGAAGTGAAGCCCATACCGTCCATCGCGCCCGACGTTCCCGCCGAATTGGACCATCTCATCGCGCGCTGCCTGCGCAAGAATCCAGCCGAGCGCTGGCAATCGATGATCGAAGTGGCGTCGGAGTTGAATCGGGTCCGAGGGCACTTGGAGGCTTCGCCCGCTCCGCCTCCCTCCTCTTCTCAGGTCACTGTGCATCCTGTCCCGGCCATCGCGAAACCGAAAGCTAATAATGTAATTTGGCTGGGCGGAATCGCTTTCGTCGTGCTGGCCGTGGCTCTCGCGGGTGGCTGGTGGAAATTGCATCGTCCAAATTCGGTTGCGCCCATAGAACCCGCTCCAGCAGCAACCATTGCCCCGCCCTCTCCGGCGCCCGAGCCCCCACCCACGGCATCCGAGACCAAGAGCGACACAGCGGATACAGTCTCGCCGGCAGTGTCGCCAACAGCAGCGCCTCCTCCGTCCACACCCTTCGTTCCGCCCGGCAGCAAATCGAAGACGCCGGTGCCGCCTCCCGTGGTCGCGACAACCCGTGCTCCCGTTGCGGCCACACCCCCAGCGCCGCCTGCAGTTGCGCCCGTTCCCCACACTCCTCCCCCGGCCGAAATAGTTCCGGTGAAGCTGAATGACGGCGTACCCTTTCGCGTCGCATTGCTGGACGATGTTCCCGCCGACGCCGAAGTTGGCCAAGCCCTACGCTTCCGCGTTTTAGACGGTCTCGAAGCGGGCGACATCGTGGTAATCGCCAAGGGGGCTATCGTCACTGGCGCCGTAACGGCATTGGGCGGGAAGCGCAGCTTTTTCGGCGAGCGCAGCAAGATGAGGTTTCGCCTCGTTTCAGCAACTTCGGTGGATGACGGTAAGATCGACGTGCGTGCCACGCCCGCAGCGAAGGCTGGCGGCGACGAATCCCGCCCGTTTGAAACTCCCAAGGGCTCCAAGGACAAGAAACTGATCGCGGTCAGCGGCGCCGAATACGTCGCCTATGTTTCCGGCGATCAGACTGTGAACGTGCACAAGTAGCCGGGTTCCAGCTCCTTGCGGTGGCGGCCTAGTGAGCGATCCGGTTGTACTTCTTCAGAACGGTCACCAGTTGGTCGTGGGGCAAGCCCATAACGGTTCGACCTTCAATTCCGGTCATTGTGTCGGCTGCCACCATGGCATTGACGATCGATTCTTCGGTAGCCTCAACGGTGGCTTCAAAGAGCGGATCCATGGCTTCGTTCAGAAGCATTTTGGCATCCTTGACTGTATCTTTCCCACCTTGCACGGCGGCGGTTTCATTCGCTGTGGAGAAAGCGAGAAAGAGATCGCCGGAGCCGTTGCCTGAGATGGAGCCAGTCCTGGCCAATCCCATCGTGGCGCGACGGGCCAGCCGTTTGAGCTGATTGGGCAGCAGCGGAGCGTCCGTTGCAACCATGATGATGATCGATCCCAGCTCCTGCCCGTTCGGCGCAATATTCATCCCGTAAGGACCTTGGCCCCCGATTTCCTTGCCCACCGGCACGCCCGCAATCATGAGCTGTTGGCGCCGCCCGCAATTGCATTGCACCAAAACCCCGACCGTATAACCACCGGCCGCATCCGCCAGTTTGCGCGATGAAGTCCCGATACCGCCCTTGAATCCATAGCAGACCATTCCGGTGCCGCCGCCCACCGCGCCTTCGGGAACCGCGCCTGATTGCGCACCGTTGAGCGCCGCGAAGACGTGCTCTTCTTTCACGTGAAAGCCGTTAATGTCGTTCAGGAATCCGTCCCAGGTTTCCGCGACGATCGGAAGCGACCACAGAGGCATGGTGCGATGCCCCCTGCCGGCCTCACTCACCTGCCACTTGATGACCGAGTCTCTCACCACCCCCACGCTGTGTGTGTTGGTGATGGCGAGCGGGCCTTCCGCGAATCCCGATTCTTCCACCCACGCCATCCCGGTCATCTCGCCATTGCCGTTCTGCGAGTAGTATCCAGCGAACACAGGAGCTGGATTGCTCCCCCGCGGCAGGATGGCGGTCACGCCAGTGCGAATGGGGCCCACGCCTTGCTGCAGTTTGCCTTCTCCCGAAATCAGCGTGGTGTGCCCTACCGCGATCCCGGGAACATCGGTGATGGCGTTGAGCGGACCTGGATTGCCGTCGAAAGGTACCTGCAGGTCCCGCGCGCGAGGCCGCGTCTGAGCATTGAGAGTCAGCGTCGCCATCAGGATGGGAAGAAGTACGAGTGTCGGTCGAAGCATTCCGCTAGCTTAGCGAAAATAGACGCGCGGCGTTTTCCTTCAAAATGAGCGGCCGCACTTCATCGCGAATCGCGATTCCGGCGAAATCCGTCATCCATCGGTCCGGCGTGATCAGCGGATAATCCGAGCCGAACAGCATTTTCTTCTTCAGCAGCGTGTTCGCGTACTGAATCAGGATGGGCGAAAAATATTTGGGCGACCATCCGGAAAGATCGATATAGACTTGGGGTTTGTGCAGACAGACGGAAATCGCTTCATCCTGCCACGGGAACGAGGGATGCGCCATGATGATCGGCATGTCGGGAAAATCCACCGCCACATCGTCGATATCCATCGGTTGCCCGTATTTCAATCGCACTCCGCCACCGCCCGGCATGCCTGTGCCGATACCACTGTGCCCGGTATGGAAAATCACTGGCAGCTTCGCTTCCGCCACCACTTCGTAGAAGGGGTACGCGGCTTTATCGTTGGCATGAAACTGCTGCAGAGGAGGATGCAGCTTGAAGCCGCGAATGCCGCCAGTGGCGATCAATCGGCGCGCTTCCTTCACCGCCTCCGGGCCGCGCATCGGATCCACGCTCGCGAAGGCCATTACGATGTCGCTGTTCTCAGCGGCGAAGGCGATTACTTCGTCGTTTGGAACCTGCGGCCGTCCGGTGAGCCGCTCGTCGACGGAAAAGACCACGCAGCCGATGTTCCGCGACCGATAGTAGTCCGCCAATTCTTTGCGGCCATAGCTGACGCCGGTGTTGCCGAAATACTTGCGGGCTGCTTCTTCTGCCGCATTGCCGGTCGGTTCCGGCTCAATGTGGACGTGCGTGTCGATAGCAACTAGATTGTCAAGTTTCATTCTCTTCCTAGATTACGATCACTCTGCCCGTCGGCTCGGCTGCGTATAGATCCTCCACCAGCGCGGCACGATTGGTGAGCACCGCGCGTTGATTGAACGAGCCTTTATCGGTCACCTCATGCTTGTCAATCGACGGCGGCTCTTCCATCAGCATCGCGCGCACCACGCGGTTGGAACTGCCAGTGCCGGATTCGGCGAGTTCTTGGAGCAGCTTTTGGAATTTCGCTTGAACCCTTTCGCTGCGAACCACCTCAGCATCCGTCCCGCCCACCACCAGCGCCCGGCACGCCTCCATATTCGGGAAAATCAGCGCCGCCACGTAAGGGCCATCGTGTCCGGCAAAGACCACGTCTCGCAGATAGGGCGCGCAGTGGCCCAGGAACTTGGCGCGCAGCGGTCCCACGCTCACCCAGGTGCCAGTGGCAAGTTTGAAATCCTCTGCAATGCGTCCGTCGAAGATGAATCCTTTGCCCGGATCCCCGGGATCCACGGCCAGCAGCGCATCTCCCAGGCAATAGAACCCTTCCTCATCGAACACCGCGCGAGTGAGTTCGGGCTGGCGCCAATAACCGGGTGTGATACTCGGACTGCGCAGGCGCGCTTCGGTTTTCTGGCCGGCCTTCACCAGCTTTAGCTCCACGCCTGGAGCCGGCAGGCCCACGTGTCCGGCGCGATCTTCCTCCCAATACGGGAACATGGCCGAGGGGCCTGTTTCCGTGGAGCCGAGCCCGGTATACATCAAGATGCGCTCGCCGCAGGATTCCACCGCCAGCTCCTGCAACTCATCCCAAACCGGCTGCGATAGACCCGCGCCCGCATAATACATAAGCCGCAGCTTCTCAAAGAATCGATCGCGAAACTCGCGGCTGTCGCGCAGAAATGGCAGGATCATTTCGAAGCCGCGCGGCACATTCAGGAATATATTAGGCTGGACTTCTTTGAGATTCCGAACCGTAGCCTCAATAGCGCCCGCGGTCGGCCGCCCGTCATCAATGTAATACGATCCGCCGTTGTACAGCACCAATCCGAAATCGTGATTGCCCGCGAAGGTGTGGTTCCAAGGCAGCCAATCGCACAGCACCGGCGGATCGTCCGCTACGAACGGCAGCATGGTTCGCACCATTTCCTGATTGCTGCACAGCATGCGCTGCGTATTGATGACGCCTTTGGGCGAGCCTGTCGATCCAGAAGTGAAAAGAAACTTCGCAATGGTGTCGGGACCAACCGCGGCGTGAGCGCGATCCACGGCTTCCGTCGCAGCCCTGTTTTCCAGCATCGAGAATGGCGTCGCGCGCAGCGATCCGGGATCGCCGCTGACCACCAGTTCCGCATCCCGCGGCAGCACCGCCTCGATCGCCTTGCGAAACGGCGCACCGGCTGAAACAAATACCAGCCCCGGTGTAAGAATGTCGAAAATCAGTCGTAACTTGCCGAAATCGGAAGAGACCAGTGAATACGCCGGCGAGATGGGCGCAAAGGGAATACCCGCGTACATCGATCCTAACGCAAGTGTCGCGTGCTCAATATCGTTGCCGGAAAGAATCGCGATCGGGCGTTCGCCGGACAGCGGCCGGTGGAGCAGCGCTTCCGCCACATTCCGAGCCGAAGCGCGCATCTGCACGTAGCTAACGGTGCGCCATTCGCCAGTGCGGTCTCTTTCAGCCAGGAACACGCGATCGGGCGTGGCGCTCGCCCAGTGATCCAGCCGTTCGGTCAGCTTATCGGGATAAGGGCCCAGCGGATGTTTCGGGCGCACCACAACGGAACCATCGGGCCTGATGGACGACTCCACATCGGCTGGAGGAAAGCGCACCTGGCGCACCGGAGCCGAAAGATACCGTTTGCTGGTAGGAGCCGAGGTCATCTAAGCGACCGCGACAACCTGTTCCCGTGCCGCATCATACGCCGCAAACGTCTCGCCTTCATCCGCCAGTTTGCTGAGCAGCGGCGCCGGTTCCCAGAATTCGCCGTGCGCTTTGTCGAACTCGACGATCCGGTCGCGGACCTTCCGCAAGCCAACCGTATCCGCGTACCACATGGGGCCTCCACGATAGCCCGGAAAACCGTAGCCGGTGAGATAAATCACGTCGATATCCGCGGCGCGCAGCGCGTAGCCTTCTTCGAGGATCTTCGCGCCCTCATTAATCATGATGTAAATGCAACGCTCGATAATTTCTTCGTCCGTGATATGCCGGCGCGGGATGCCTCCTTCAGTCGCGGTTTTTTCGATGAGCGCGTGAACTTCCGCGTCCGCGGTCGGCTTGCGATTTTCGTCGTAGCGATACCAGCCCGCGCCGGTCTTCTGTCCATACCGCCCCAAATGAAACAGCTTTTCAAGCACGATGGGCATGCGGATCCCGGGCTTCTCCAAATGCTTGTACTCCTGCCGGACGCGCCAAGCAAGATCGATGCCGCCCATATCGTCGACGGCGAAAATACCCATCGCCATCCCGAAGTTAGTGAGAGCACGATCCACTTGTTCCGGCGTCGCCCCTTCCTCCGCTAAGAACTGAGCCTCGCGCATGTAAGGCAGCATCATCCGATTGCCGACGAAGCCCCGGCAGTTCCCCACCACCACACCCACCTTGCTGAGCTTTTTCGCCAGCGCCAGCGCCGTCGCCACCACTTCCTTGCTGGTCGCCTTCCCGCGCACGATTTCCACCAGCCGCATCACGTTCGCCGGGCTGAAAAAGTGCAGCCCGATCACCATGCCTGGCCGCGAAGTCACCGAAGCAATCTCATCCACATCGAGCGTTGAAGTGTTGGACGCCAGCACGCAATCCGGCTTCGCGATTTTGTCCATCTCGCCGAAAATCCGTTTCTTCAGCTCCATGCTTTCGAAAGCGGCTTCGATGATGAGGTCGGCTTGATCGAAACCGTCGTAAGTGAGCTGGGGATGGATCAGCGCCATCCTCTGATTCATTACTTCCTGAGTAAAGCGGCCCTTTTTGACGGAATTCTCGTAATTCTTCCGGATGGTCGCCACGCCCCGGTCGAGCGCCGCCTGCTCCACCTCTTTCAGCACGACGGAAATGCCCGCGTTGGCGCAAGCCATCGCGATACCGCAGCCCATGGTTCCCGCGCCGATAATGGCCGCCTGGCGGATGTTGTAGATCGCCGTTTCCTTTGGAATATCGGGAATCTTGGAGACCGCGCGTTCGGCGAAGAAGGCATGGATCAGGGCGCGCGCTTGATCGGACGCAATGCACTCCTCGAAGATCTCGCGCTCCTTCTGGCAGCCTTCGTCAAAAGGCAGATTCACGGCGGCTTCAATGGCATCCACGGCCTTGAGCGGCGCCAGCATGTTGCGACGCGTCTTGCGCGCCTGATCGCGCCCCGCCGCGAAAATAGAAGCATCTACGAACTCGGAGCCCAGCTTGTCGTTCTGCTCGCGCGTCTTGCGAAGTTTGCCGCCTTGATCGGCAATTTCCTGGGCGAATTTTATGGCGCCGGAAAGCAAGTCGCCTTCAATCAGCCGGTCAATCACACCCAGCTTCAAGGCCTCCGGTGCGCGGACCGGTTTGCCGGAAACGCATAGATCGATGGCCGCGGCCACACCCACCAGGCGCGGCAACCGCTGCGTGCCTTCGGCTCCGGGAATAATTCCCAAATTCACTTCAGGCTGGCCAACCTGCGCGTCGGCAACCGCCACGCGATAATGCCCGGCCATCGCTACCTCCAGGCCGCCGCCCAGCGCAGTCCCGTGGATAGCCATTACCACCGGCTTGCCGGTATCTTCGATACTCGCCAGAATGTCGTGAAACTTCGGTGGACCGCTTCCCCGCCCCGACGCCGCCAGCTCAAGTTCCTTGATGTCGGCTCCCGCGATGAACGTTCGCCCGCCGCCGATAATAACGATGGCGCGCGCCGACGAATCTTTCTCCGCGGCGTCCAAAGCCGCCACCAGTCCTTCGGGCACGCCGGGGCTCAGCGCGTTTACAGGCGGATTATTGATGGTGATGACAGCGACGCCATCTTGCATCGTCAGATTTACAAGTTTGTCCATGGTTGTCTCCCCGGTCCGGCGCAGACCAAAGCGTGCGCCCCACCGCCAGGCAGCCGAAGCCGTTATTATACTGCTGCGGGAATCCGTATCAGCGCCGCACCCGGCACACCACTCAGGATGCTGGTGTCGGAGAGCGCGCTTTCCACATTATGTCTGGTCATGCGCGAATGCTCCCGAGCCAATGCTTCCGCGCGGGTGCCTTGCCGGTGCTCGATGGCGTCGACAATGGAGCGGTGTTGTTCGTGGGAAACCGCAAACATATAGGGCGCGCGCGGCAGCTTCGCGCGGATGTACACCAGGGCGCTGGGCGACGCAAACGGCACCGATGTCACCTGCCCCAATGCCCGCCGCAGCATGGAGCTCTTCGATAGCGTGACGATCTCGGAGTGAAAGGCCTCGTTCAGATCCAAGTAGCGCGCGAAAGTTTCGATGTCCGGCTCGGCGAACTGGTACGGGTCGTTTTTCTGCCGGATCATCGCATCCATTTCGTCGCGATATTCGCGCAATAGAGTAAGTTCGCTGGTGTGCTCCAGACGTTCGGCGGCCAGCCGCGCAGCCGCGCCTTCCAGCACGCCACGCGTCTCGATTGCGTCCCACACGTCTTCGATGGTGAAGGCCCGAACCACAAACCCACCCGTCGGCGACGCTTCGAGCAAGCCCTCATGCGCCAGCCGATCCAGAGCCAAGCGAATGGGAGTTCGCGAAACACCCAGACGTGCCACCAAAGGAAGCTCGGAAATTCGCTCGCCCGGTTGAAAATCCCCGCGTAACAACATTCCCCGCAAGTTCAGCAGCGTGCGGCCCGTTTGGGAATCGTCTGAAGTGCTGGTTTTCGGTTTAATTTCGGTACTTTGCACTGCCAAAATCCTCCTGGCCAATCTGATATGGCACCATGTTACCACTCAGAGAATCTTGCATGCAAAGCAGACTTAAGACAGAATGCAGAAGTCAGAATTCTGAATTCAGAAGCAGTCAATTCAGAGACAGTCAAGGAGATCCATCTTATGTGGAAGTGGAAAGCAACCGCAGTGACGCTCGGCGTGGCTTTGACGATTGCGGTATTCATGCTTCACGCCAAGAGCTCCAGCCTCACGGCTCTCGATTACATCCAGATCCAGCAATTGGCCAATCGCTACGGGCAGACCATTGACACCTGCTCTGACAATGGTTACGACTACGCCGAACTTTATACCCCCGACGGCGTCTTCGTCGACAAGTTCTCGCCCGACGGTTTCGGCAAGGGCGGTCTCATTCTGGCCCAAGGCCGTGAGAAGCTGGCGGAAGTAGTGGGCGGCGGATCGTTCGGCTGCAAGCGTCCCATCAAAGGACCCACTGCAACTCCCGGTGACGGGCCTGTCGCTTGGAACGGTTGGAGCCATCTGGCGGTGAATCACGTGATCACTCCTACGCCCGATGGAGCTACCGGGCGTGTCTACTTGATCATGCTCGGCGTGCAAGGGCCCGGAAGCATAACCCGCGATGGGGGATATGAAGACGTCTATGTCAAGACAGCGGCCGGATGGCGCATCAAGTCCCGCACCCATGTGCGCACCCGCGCCTGGCACAACCCGCTGCTGCAAACTCCAGACCTAAATTAGCCGGTCAGCGGCTCGCGCTCTTGTTGTTCCGCGCCAGGTAGGCGCCGATGGCGTCCAAATCCGCATCGCTGACCTCCGTCTTGCGGAAGAAAGGCATGATGGAGACGCCCTTGCGCACGAAGATTTTCGTCACCGCCGGAGTAAGATCGGTGCGTTCGCTGAGCATCGCCGGTTTCTCACCCTTATACTTCACGCGTAAGGCAACCGTGCCGGGCAGCGCGCCGGCCCCGTGACAAGTGGCGCACCAATAGTCGAAAACCTTTTCACCTTTTTGAATAGTGGCCTGGTCGGCCCCCAATGCGCAGCCGACCAATCCGAGAAAAATGAGCAATCTCACGCCTTGGTCCCTCGCAGATGCTTGGGCCAGATCCCGTAACGCCCGGCCGAAATAATGCCGTTGGGATCCACCGCGTCCTTTACCGTTTCATGGAAACGCCGCAGCGCGTGATTGTTGAACGAATACGTATTCATCACCTCGTCCTGAAACGCGGGAGCGGTTCGATACTCTCCCCATCCATGTTCCGCCGCCACGCGCACAATCTGTTTGAAATTCTCGCGATTCTTTTTGTTGGTGGCCACGTCATGCGTGATGGGGAAGCCGAAAAGGAAGATGAAGGCGCGCATCCAATATGTGGTCGGCAAACTGAAGGAGAGCAGAGGCAGGCCAAAATCCTTCGCGGCCTGAGCGAACACCTTGTTGGCTTCGAGCACCGCTTCGCCCGTTCGGGGGATGATGGGCGAAAACCAGATGTGGCCGTTACCAGGCGTAGGATTGAACGGCGATCTCGCGCCGATGGAGAACATTTCCAGGCTCGGAATGCCCATCTCCGGCTTATGAACTTTGTCGAACTGATCCGGCGTCAGAGGGAACTTGTAGAACTCGTCGTCCTTGAACTTGGCCCCCGGAATCGCCGAAAACTTCTCCTGCGCATACTCCCATTGAGCCCGGATAGCTTTGGCCGGCCCATAGAATTTGACCGTGCAGCTCCAGAACGGAACGCCTTTGTCCTGCGCGTATTTATGCAATTCGGGTGAAGCTACGCCGTTCTTTTCGAGCAGAGCGGTCACCTCCGGAGCGCGCGGCGGCATCATGAAGCCTCCCAGGATCGGGCTTCCCAAACCGGGCATCCCATTCGACACACCCGAATTCTCGAGAAACGTCAGGATGTCGATCATGGCGATCAGGTCTTCGTATCTCGGCACCGTCACAGTGCCGGTGAGATAAGCATCCGGCTCCGGCATGAGCCAGAAACCCATCTTTGTGACCACCCCAAAGTTGGATTGCGAGAACATGCCATCCACCCAGGGTCCGTACCCGAATTTGTATTGCTGCCAGGTTTCGGCGCCCGGCATAGCGCCCATCCCCGTACGCATCACTTCTCCATTCGCAAGGACGACTTCCATTCCGCAATGCGAATCGAAATGATTGCGATACATCGGCTGCAGATACCCGCCGCCATGATCGAGCGAATTGCCCACCGGGCTGCCCCAACCGGGATCGGGAACGTCCACCCACACCTTCAGCTTGCGCTCCTGGATATAGCGGTAAAGGTCAAAGTAGCTGACGCCCGGTTCCACCAGTGCCGAGTGGTTCCGCTCGCTCACATCCAGAATGCGGTTCATCCGCTTCAGATCCAGCACTACGCTGCCCGATAGATTCGGCGCCGAACCACCGTAACCCAGATTCTTTCCTGTGGAGATGGGATACACAGGAATCCTATATTCATTGGCAATCTTCATCACCGCCTGCACTTCTTCCACCTTGCCCGGCGCCACCGCGGCCGAAGCCACGCGCTCTTCCGGCTCGCCCCAGAACGGCGAATATGCGTCGCGATAGAGCGCCACGTCTTCATCGCTGGTGAAGACCCACTCTTTGCCTACGGCGCTTTCAAACTGCTTTAAGGCGTCGGCGAAATCTTTTGCATTTACCCCAGGCGGCAGCATGTCAGGCACGATCCTTCGGAGCTTTTTTTAAATCGATCGCCCAGGCGATCAGCGGCTCGCCGTCCTGGTCCCGGCTCCCCTGCTCTACCCGCGAAACCACGCGCATCCCGTGATCCCACGCCAATCGCTCCAGGCAGAACAAAGGACCATGCGCGGTCAAGCCTGCAATCGCAACCGGCTGCTTCTTCCACTGAGCGTCCAGATCGTGGAACCAGAGATCGGTGATGTCGCCACGGATGGCATGCACCGGCGCGCCTCCCGCTTTCCATTTCTCGCCGAACGCCACGCTGGCCGGAAATCGTTCGTCAAAGATCACCTTGTAATAGGAAACGCGCGGCGCCGGATCTTGCGGAGCCGCATCTTGCGTCGCTGGCTCGTTCGCCTGTATCCCGATGGGCAAAAAGGGTGCTACCAGTCCTGCATGCAGAAATTCTCTTCGACTTGCCATGGCCTTACTTTACATCTTTTTCTTCAACAACGGACGTTTGATAGCTCAAGCTTTCCATCCAGCTTTCGTGGCGCTTCACCCATACCCGAGTGACGTGCAGCGGCTTCCCGCGATCCGGCTTATGCTCGGATCTCATCAACACCGCATCGCCGAAATCGAACATGCTCGCAGCCACCAGCGGCGTGGGCGCCACCCCGCCATTCTTCGAGTGATCGAAATCTTCCATGCGGCCGCGCTTGTCGTAAAGTTTGTTGCTATTCGAGCTGGCCGCGACAAATTCATCCGCCACCAGCGTCGCAAAGACCGCCGAATTGTGAGCCATGGCCGCCGTTTCGAGTTTCGAGTATGCCGTCACCACCTGCTGCTCGGTCGCATTCTTCGCTTGATACGGCACCATCTTGCACGGGTTCTCACAATCCTTCCCCGCCCCCGGCGCAAAAGACGGAGGCGCATCTCTCGACATCACTTCCTGATAGACGATGATCTTCCATCCGCCGCCGCGTTTAACCCATACGCGCAGCACGTGCATGCGCCCCAGGTTTTCTTGCACGTCTCCCAGTTCACCGTACGTGAATTGCTTCAACTCTCCCGGTTCTCTCGCCCGCGACGCGTCCACTGGAATATCGCTCAGCGTCTTTCCCTGAAAATCCGTCCAGGTAAAATCGCGGTCTAGAAGCTCTTGGAGCGCCGATTTATCCGACGTATTTGCGGCCCGGACGAACGCACCATCGGCCGCCAGCATGGCCGGGTCCTGTGCCGAGAGTGCAGTAGAGAGAACAGTGGCAGCAAGCAGACCGCCGCATAGGATATAGTACGCGGTAACACTTGGCATGCAAATATTATGACCACAGCCTCCACCCAGAGCGCGCGCACCAATCAGCCGTCGAACCAGGCCAGGACCAGCCTCGTATACGCCTGGTACGTGGTCATCGTCTTGACCGCGCTCTACATGCTATCCTTCGTCGACCGCACCATCCTGAGCTTGCTGGTCGGCTCCATCAAGCGCGACCTGGGCATCAGCGACACGCGCATCGGCCTGCTGCAAGGTCTCTCGTTCGCGCTGTTCTACACCATCATGGGTCTGCCCCTCGGCCGTTTGGCGGACACGCGCAGCCGCCGCAATCTGATCGCTGCCGGGGTGGTGGTTTGGAGCCTATTCACCAGCGCCTGTAGTGCGTCGAAAAGTTTCTGGTCGCTATTCCTGACGCGCATCGGCGTCGGCGTGGGTGAAGCCGGACTCTCGCCTGCCGCGTACTCGCTGATCTCCGATTATTTTCCGCCTGAGCGGTTGGGCGTCGCCATCAGCGTCTATTACATGGGTGTCTTTCTCGGATCCAGCCTGGCGCTTCTGGTCGGCGGCGTGGTGGTGGATACCATGACGCGCATTCACACCGTCACGCTGCCCCTGCTCGGCACCATCGCGTCCTGGCGCGTCACGTTCCTGATCGTCGGCCTGCCGGGCCTGCTATTCGCACTACTGGTGTACACCATCAAGGAACCGCTACGCCGCAATATGCTGCGAAGCGCGCAGGGCGAAGTAGCACGCGTGACCTTCGCCCAGTCATTCGGACAAATGCGAATCCGTTGGCAATCCGTGGGCGGCATATCGTTGGCCATGGTCTTTCAATCCATGGCTAACTACGCGCTCATCTCCTGGGGGCCCACATACTTTTCGCGTGTGCACGGTTGGACGCCCGGCCAATCCGGCAAGGCGCTGGCGGCCATCCTGCTGATAGCGGGCTGCGGAGGCATGTACACCGGCGGCCGTCTCAGTGACCGCTGGCAGCGCCGCGGCCTGGACGAAGCGCCCATGCGCGTGATGGTCATTGGCGCCATCGGCACCATCCTGCTGTTACCCATCGGCACTCTGCTCCCCGACGTCCGTTGGACTCTGGCACTGCTCTACGCCGGCGTTTTCTGTCTCGCCCTGCCGATGGGCATTTCAGCGGCTGCCCTGCAGCGCATCTTTCCGAATCAGGTTCGCGGCGTCGTGTCGGCGCTCTATTTGTTTGTCCTCAATATCGGCGGCCTCACCCTCGGCCCGTTGCTGCCGGGTGTCTTCAACGACTATTTGTTCCACAACGGCAAAATGATCGGCTATTCGCTTTCCATCACCATGGGCGGCGCAGCCGTTCTGATGCTCCTCACGCTGCTTGCGGCGTATAGCCACTATCGCCGGCATTATCAATTGATGCTTTCGACCACAGCCGCTTAACCTTTTTACCGCGGAAATCTGTTCCCCGGCCCTCCCTGGAACCTGTTGACTGCTATAAAGTTCCTGCATACAACTGCCGAAATTCCAGGCATAGCTGTAAACCAGAACAGGAGGGTTGCGTTTGAACATGCAGGCCAGCCATGTCAGCTCCGGCATACCGCCACTCGATGCGCCGGAATCGCTTCAATTGCTCGATCGTCAGAGCCTGGAGCAAAGAGTCCACGACAGCGAGCGGCATTTCAAAAGCTGGTTTGAGGACGCGCCCGTGGCCTGTCACGAAGTGGATCGCAATGGAGTGATTCTCTGCGTCAATCAAGCCGAGTGCGACCTGTTTGGATTCTCGGCTGAAGAGATGGTGGGACACCCCATTTGGGATTTTATGGCCGCCGAGGACCGCGAAAAAACCCGTGCCGGTCTGCTGCAGCGGATCGCCGATGATAAGCCCCTGGTCCCGCTGGAACGTGAATATAAACGGCGCGATGGCAGCTCGGTAATCATGGAGATTCATCAAAAGCGCATCCGCGATCTAGCCGGACGTGCTACCGGCCTGCGCACGTTCCTGCTCGACATTACGCAGCGTAAGCGCGCCCAAATGACGTTGCTGGAACAAGCCGATAAACTGGCACGCTCGAACGCCGAACTCGAGCAATTCGCCTATGTCGCCTCGCACGATCTGCAGGAGCCCTTGCGCAAGATCCAAGCCTTCGGCGATCGGCTGAAAACCAAATACGAAACCGGGCTCGGTCCGGAAGGTCTCGACTATTTATCCCGCATGCAAAATGCGGCGGCTCGCATGCAAGTCCTGATTCAGGATCTGCTCAGCCTCTCGCGCGTAACCAGCAACTCCAAGCCCTTCGCCTCGGTGGATTTGGGCGACGTAGCCCGCACCGTGGTCTCCGATCTCGAAATGCGCATTCAGGACGCCGGCGGCCAGGTAGACATCGGCGCGCTGCCGGTGATCTTCGGAGATCGCGGGCAGATGGCGCAGCTCTTCCAGAACCTCATTGGCAACGGGATCAAGTTCCGCAAGCCGGGAGAAAAGCCGGTGGTCAGGATCTCGAGCGAAATCCACGCGCTCGCAAACGGCGCATCCGGCTGGCAAATTACCGTGGAAGACAACGGCATCGGTTTTGACGAAAAGTACCGGGACCGCATTTTTCAAATCTTTCAGCGCCTGCACGGCCGCGCCGAATACGAAGGAACCGGTATCGGCCTCGCCATCTGCCGCAAGATCGTGGACCGGCACAGCGGCGTCATCACCGCCAACAGCACGCCGGGCGCGGGCGCGAAATTCGCCATCCTGCTGCCGCAACCCGCACAAGGAGAACCACTATGAGTCGATTTGGGAAGCCCATCACCATTCTCTACGCAGACGACGACGCCGAAGACCGCATGCTGGTGAAAGAAGCCTGGGACGAGAACCGGCTGGTGAACGAGTTGCACTTCGTCGAAGATGGCGAAGAGCTGCTCGAATACTTGCGGCGCGCGGGCAAGTACACGCACCTCGAAGGCGAGCCGCTGCCGGGCATGATTCTCCTGGATCTGAACATGCCGAGGAAAGACGGACGTGAGGCGCTGCAGGAGATTAAGGCTGACCCGCGCCTGCGCTCCATTCCCGTCGTGGTGCTCACTACGTCCAAAGCTGAAGAGGACATCCTTCGCTCTTACGACCTGGGCGTCAATTCGTTCATTATCAAACCGGTGACGTTTGACTCACTGGTCGACATCACAAAAACTTTGAGCAAGTATTGGTTCGAAGTTGTAGAGCTGCCGCCGAGCAGCGCCCAGGATGAGGCCGCCTAACGACCCTACAGTCCCCGACCCGGACACTCGAGCGCTCAGAATCCTCATCGCCGACGATGATGAGGACGATTATGTCCTGACGCGCGATCTGCTGCTGCGCATCGGCCGTCCGCGAGTCCAGCTGGATTGGTCGTCCACCTATGAAGGCGCGCTCGAAGCCATCGAGCGGAATCAGCACGACGTCTATTTGTTCGACTATCATCTAGGCCATTCCGACGGCCTGCAACTGCTGCGCGAAGCGCTGGCGCGTGGCTGCAAGGCGCCCATCATTCTGCTGACCGGCAACGACAACTGGGAGACCGACGTCGAAGCCATGAAAGCCGGCGCCGCGGATTACCTGGTGAAGGGGCAACTGGACGCGCGCTTGCTGGAGCGTTCTATTCGTTACGCCTTGGAGCGCATGCGGGCGCAAGCCGAACTGCTCGAATACGCGCATGAGATCGAGCGCAAGAATCGTGACCTGGCGCAGGCCGTGAAAGTCTCGCAGGAAGCCACCCGCCTCAAGAGCCAGTTCCTGGCCAACGTCAGCCATGAGATCCGAACGCCCATGAACGGCGTCCTCGGGATGACCGAGCTGCTGCTCGATACCGATCTCAATCCGGAACAGCGCGATTACGCCGAGACCGCGTTTCGTTCCGGCGAAGCTCTGCTCGAAATCATCGACAGCATTCTGGATCTGTCCAAAATAGAAGCCGGCAAGCTTCAATTGGAAGTGGTGGACTTCAACCCCGCCGACGTGCTCAACGAAGTGCTGAAACTGGTCTCCGGCCGCGCCCGAGGCAAAGGGCTGGCGGTGAACGCCGCGGTTTCTGACGATGCGCGCGGCGTATTGCGGGGCGATCCGGCACGCCTTCGCCAGGTGCTGCTCAACCTGGTGGCCAACGCCATCAAGTTCACCGAGAGCGGCGAAGTGGCCGTGCGCGTGAAAGTCACGGAAAGCTCGGAAAATGGCGCCGGGCTTTTGTTCGAAGTTCAGGACACCGGCATCGGACTCTCACCGGATGCGCTAGCGCGTCTATTTCAACCATTCGTGCAGGCCGACGGATCCATCACGCGCAAGTATGGCGGCACCGGACTGGGCCTGGCGATCTGCAAGCAACTCATCGAGCTGATGGGCGGCCGCGTCGGCGTGGACAGCGAGCCTGGCAAAGGCTCCCGGTTCTGGTTCACCGCGCGCTTCCAACGCTCGCAGGTTTTCGCCAATTAAGGTTTTCGCCAATCAGGGTTGACTTGCGCAACTGGTGCGAAGAAAAATTCGCAAACCGCGGGATCGAGGCCGACTCACTCGCGGTCCCGACCGTGCTGAGCGGCGCGAGCGATGTGGTCATCGACTGTCGCATCGTCCAGGTGCAGGAATTCAGCACCGCGTCCGATCTATTCTTGCGTCTCGATACGCTCGCGAGCGATGCTTGAAAACTTAGTGCACCGGCCCGGCCGGTCCTGCCCCCGGCCTGATCGGCTTCATAAAAAACATCAGCGGAATCAGCCCCACGCACAGCCACGCCAGCATCCGGAACACGTCGACATAAGCCACCATGGAGGACTGCCGCAACAATTCACCGTATAGCACCGCCTGGGCCTGATGGCCGGCTTGAACCGGATCCGATCCCGACGCCTGCAGCGCTCGCTGTAAATTCTGCAGCCTCACGGCATACATCGGATTCGCGGCCGTCACATTACTCGCCAGGATATTCTGCGAGACTTGCGCCATATGACTCTGCGCGGCGGCCACCAAGGAAATCCCCACGCTTCCGCCCAGATTACGCGTTAAATTAATCAACCCCGTCGCGCTATTGGTCTTCTCGCGCGGCACATAAGCGAATGCCATCACATTAATAGGCACAAATAGAAACGGCATTCCCGCGCGCGAAAACGTCCAGACCGAAACAAAAGTCCAAAAACCGGTCTGCAGGCTCAACTCGGAAAGCCGGTACATTCCGAATCCAAGAATCGTCAGCCCGCAAACCACCAGCCAGCGCGCTTGAAACTTCCCGAGCAGACGGCCCACCAGCGGCATCACGAATAGCGTGATGAGTCCTCCGGGCGAAAGCACCAGGCCGGCCCACTCCGCTGTATAACCCATCAGGGTTTGAACCAGGATGGGAAGCAGAACCGTGGTGCCATAGAGGATCACGCCCATCGCGAACATCATGAACGTCGCCATGCTGTAGTTACGCTGCGTGAACAGGCGCAGATCCACCAGCGGCTCCTTCTGGCGCAGCTCCCACAGGATCACCCCGATCAGCCCCAGGATTCCGATCACCGCGCACGCCACAATAAAGCGCGATTCAAACCAATCCTCCGTTTGCCCCTTGTCCAGCATCACTTGCAGAAAGCCCAGGCCCACGCTGAGCAGGCCCAATCCAATGAAATCGATCTTCAGCCCCTGCTTCAAAGTCTTGCGGATCAGATAAGGCGGATCCTGAACAATCGCCATCGTCATCAGAATTGCCACCACGCCCACCGGAACATTGATGAAAAAGATCCAGCGCCAGGAAAAGCTGTCCGTGATCCAACCGCCCAGCGTGGGACCAATGATGGGCGCCACCACCACGCCCATCCCATACACCGCCATCGCCATGCCTTGCTTTTTCCGCGAGAAGCTCTCCACCAAAATCGCTTGCGAAATCGGCTG
>JBEKLB010000051.1:0-35050 GCA_050010415.1 Bryobacteraceae bacterium
GAGATTCAAGAACGGAGGCACCGGTTCCTTAGCCGGCGCCACCAGGGGATGGTGAGGATCGTTGGTGGCCGCGAATACCCCATCGTCGATTTCGCGATTGCGCTCGATAATATCGGATCGCTGGGTCTGGGCCAGGCGCTCGATTTCTTCCACATAGCGCCGCATGGTATCGGTGAAATCCGTGAAATCGAACGGGATCACTTCCGCGTCGGCCAGACGCAGCACGCTCAGCCCCACGGTCTCCGCTAACGCCCGCCCATAGCTGAAGTCGGTATCGGCGAAATGGGTGAACCAATAGAAATCGTCGTAGACCGAATGATAAATGCCGCCTTCGTCTTCGCCGCCGAAGCCAAGGTTCAGCGACGCGATGCCCAGGTGGTCGATGAAAGACGAATAATCCGAGCCCGAACCAAGCGCTGCGATGCGCAGATCGGAACGCTGGCGCGCATCCTGGCGATCTTGTACCTGAGCCGGTGATGCAGCGGCCGGCGGGCGCGGCCCCTCGATGCGGCGCATTTGCGCCCTCTTCCAGATCGAGAGATCGGTCTCGGGATCCTTCACGTCCCTAGCCACGCTGTTGATGAACTTCTCGAGCGTGTGGGAGCCCGACATATTCAGGAATCCTCGCCCGTTTCCGTCGGTGTTGATGTACACCGCCGCTTTGCGCTGCAACTCCTCGGCATGGTCTTCGGCCCATTCGGTGGAACCCAGCAGCGCTTCCTCCTCACCGTCCCAAACGCAATAAACAATGGTCCGCTTGGGACGCCAGCCCTGCTTGACCAACGTGCCTAAGCTGCGAGCTTCTTCGAGAAGAGCAACCGCTCCGGCTACCGGATCTTCGGCGCCGTTGACCCACGCGTCGTGATGATTGCCGCGGATAATCCATTCATCGGGATAGGTTGAGCCTGGGATGCGCGCGATCACGTCATAGAGCGTCTTCATGTCCCAGTTGAAGCTTACTTTCAGATGTACCTTGGCTGCCCCCGGACCCGCGTGATAAGTAATCGGCAGCGCACCGCGCCAACTCTCCGGAACCACCGGTCCAGTGAGCGCGGCCAGCAGAGGTTGTGCATCGCCATACGAGATAGGCAGCGTCGGGACCTTGGTAAGAGTGGTTACTTCGCTCAGCTTCAGGCGCTTGGCGTTCTTGGTGGCGCCCACCCCCGGCGTCAACGGATCGCCTGGATAGACCGGCATATCCATCACGCTTCCGCGTTGCACGCCATCCGCGGGGCGAAACGGACCGTTAGGATAGGTTGCGCCTTGCGCATAACCATCGTCGCGCGGGTCGGAATAAATGATGCAGCCGACGGCTCCATGCTCGGCCGCCAACTTGGGCTTGATTCCCCGCCAGGTCTGTCCGTAACGGGCGATGACGATCGCGCCCTGGACGGAAACACCCAACCGGTCCAGCTCATCGTAATCGTCGGGCGCTCCATAATTCACGTAAACCAGCGGCGCCGTCACGTCGCCGTCGATGGAATACGCGTTATAAGAAGGTAATTGCTCGTCCTGCTGCGAAGATGTGGGATCGACGCTGAGCGCCGGCTCCTGCAACTTGGCCCTAAAATGACCGGGCTCCGTCAGCTCCAACTCGCGCTCCTTGGGAGTGGGCATAAGGACATCGTAATTCTCGATCTTCGCGTCCCAACCCCATTCCTTGAACTTCCCGAGCATCCATTCGGCATTGTCTTTGTCATAGGGAGAGCCGACATGGTGCGGACGCGCGGAAAGGCGCTGCATGTATTGGCGCAGATTAGCGCGGTCTGGAATTGCGCGGAATTTATTCTCCACCTCGCGCTCGCTGCGCGCGGAATCGGCGGAGAAACCGGCTAATCCAGATGAATCGGCGGGCGTTAGCGGTAGGGCGATCAGGCAGATGCAAATGGGCGCGGTTAAGAATTGTAGGGATGGCATTGGTCAATATCCCAGCTTGAGCGCGCCTGCTTCGAGGCCGTTTACGGTGCCCTTCGACAGCCACTCCACCGACGCTTTAAATAGCAACAAGTGATTCTTTTCCCACATCGCGTTGTGCGAGGAACAAGCCAGATCGATGAAGACTTTGCGCTCAGAGCCCAGGTCAGCGTACAAGTCGCGGACCCGGTCTGAGGGAACTTGTCGATCGTACGCGCCGGTCACCATCAGCGTCGGCGTTTTCGACTTGGTCACCACCGCTTGATTCCAACCCCAGGAGGTGACCTGCGGTGCGCGCCGTACGCCCGTGGCCCAGGTGGCTCCCACTGGATCGGATGCGATCATTTGCTCCCACACCGAAGCGCTGGCCGCCGGGTCCACTTGATCGGCGCATCCGGTTTGACGCGCCCAATTTGCGGTGAACTCGTCGTGGGATTGCGTGGTCATGGTGGTTCCATCGGCCGGCAACTGCGCGGGCGGATCGGCTGAGCTCGCTCGATTGTAGGCGGGAGCAAGCAGCACCAGCTGACTTATCTGCTCTGGATGACGCGCCGTATAACCGCCGGCTCGCGGACCACCCAGCGACCATGCCAACAGGCTCACCTTCTCGACATGCCGCAGCGAACGCAAGTAATCGATGACCGCGCCAAGATCGTTCCAGTCCGACGCGATGGTGGTCAACGGATGCGGATAGGTCGCTGAGCAAGGCGCTGACAGGAGGGAGGGGATGAAGCCGGCCTGCTGCTCGCGCGAGACATTGCACGGATCGTTCATAGGAGCGGGCCGGGTGGAGCGCCCGTAGCCTGTCATGTCCATGGAAAACGCGTCGAAGCCCGCGTGGGCCAGATACGCCATCCAACTGTAATCCTGGTAGGGAACGTCGAATGATACCTCAGCCGGCGTGCCTGCGCCGTGCACAAAGAGGGCCACACGGTCCGATGCCGGGCCGCGGAGCGCGATCCCAGCTTCCACCACTTCGCGCACGTAGATCTGTGACGTTTGTCCGCTGATGGCGGGCACCGTGGAATGCACCCGGACATAATGATCGACGCGCAGCAGGCGAGCGCTGTCGTCGGCGAGCGATACCTGGGCCACGAGCAGCGCGACGGCAATTAACAACAAGAAAAGACGTATTTTCCGCATTCGTATTAGTATACGAGATGCTTTAGACGCCTCCCCGATTCCCGGCCGTTGCCGCCACTGCATAATAGTGCTTCACGATCGTGGGCAATTTGACCACTTCCGTGGCTTCAGATCGCCGCTCCATCGATGCGCGCAGGCCGTGTTCGACGGCCGTGACGAAAGCGCTCAACACGATGGCATTGGTTTCGCTGTCGATATTGCGGAAAAAGTTCACGTGTCGTCCCTCGGTGAGCGGTATTCTCAGTTCCCATAGATGCTTGGAATCGCCCCTGGGCAGGTCTTCAAATACCAGGCCTTCAAAATTCATTCGGACGCCTTGGAATCCAAACTCACGGCTGCCGGAACGGATTCGAGTCCAACACTCCTCTAAATCGGTGGCACGCGCCAGGGCCTTTTCGAACTCCACGAGGCGAGTTTCAGAATCGATGATGCGCCGGAAACCTCCCTGCAGAAAGAGCCGGCCGGCCGTGGCAAATTCGGTATAACCCAAATGTTGAATTCCGAGCCAGACTGCAGCGCAACAGACGATTACGATCAGTCCGCTGAACCGGTTGCGAAGCGAGCTTGCGGCTAACGACATGGACGCGACCACTGCACAGAACGCGTAAATGGTGAGGACCGCGCCTTTGGGGCTAAAACCGCGCTCCAACAATTTGTGATGAATATGTCCACGGTCGGCTTCAAAGATCGGACGGTTCCGCAGATAGCGCCGGACGACGGACAGGACAACATCCAGCAGTGGGATGGACACCGCGAGCAGCGGAACGGTCAGAGCGACCAAAGTAGCCGATTTCTCGCTCCACAATGCTCCGAAGCAACCCAGCAGAAATCCTATCAGCAGACTCCCGCTGTCACCCAAAAAGACGGAAGCTCCGCTGAAGTTGTAGCGCAGGAAGCCCAGCAGACAGCCGGCTAGCGGCATGGTGGCGAGCGCGAGCGGCAAGTTGCCATGGGTGAGCGCCGCAATCAGCATGGTGATGGTCGCTACCAGGCCCACTCCGGCCGCCAGCCCGTCCATGCCGTCAATGAGATTGAAAGCGTTGGTGCAGCCGATGAGCCAAATCACGGTCAGAGCAAATCCTAGTCCGGGCCATGCCGGCAGGCCATGCAGGATGTGAATATCCACGCGAATTCCGGCGGCATAAGCCAGCACCGCGGCGCTCGCGATTCCGAGCAGTTTCTTCCAGGCGCTCAAACCAAACCGGTCGTCCAAAACACCGGTCGCAAACACCACCACACCCGCCAGCACCAGATGCAGCATCTGCGGCAGAGCGCGGTGCAGAACGTAGGTATAAGTGAACGGCAAAGCGAAGGCGATGGCAAACGTCGAAAGGTACGCGAGTACGATCGCGATTCCGCCCACGCGCGGCACGGCCACCGTGTGCTTCTTGCGAACGCCATCCGGATGGTCCAAAAATCCGAACCTGCCGACGCGATCCCGAATGACTGGGGTCAGGATCAGCGCCAGCAAAAAGGATAAGGCACCCAGTGTGAGTATGAGAAACATCAGCTTGTCCCTCTCTTGCGGCGTCAGCGCCGTCACCCCTCTCAGCGTCATTTTCGGGCGAGAACCATCACCGGCCCGGAAATGATTCTGAACCCTCCTCCTAGCGGGTACCAGTATTACTATGCCCTGGAGTTCTACGGTGGGTCAAGCCAGTGTAGGTTACCTGAGTACTAAGGTTATACGCCCTGCATAACAGAAGCTTTATGTTGATTCCAAAGAGGATTTGCTACATCGGCCAGAACTACAGCTCCCTTTGGTACGGGGGTAGCCGAAAAATGTGCAAAAGAAAAAAGCCTTAGTGCACGTAGAGGCTTACGGCTATTTTCGGGGCGCTTTGAAATCGCCCTCCACCCCCCGGATCAGCATGTGAGTCACTCGACCGCCTTCTTCTTTGACGAATTCGAGATGGGTGCCTTGAAAGAAGAACTTGGTTTGCGAGACTGCGGTGAGCGGGTACTTGGCTCCGCCGCTCAACATCATCATCAGTTTGTCGCCGTCCACGCTGATGTCGATAGGCACCGGGTCCTCAGGGTGCTCTGGCGGCTTGAACTCGTAAGTTCCCACGTACTGCTTCAGCGTCTCGACCGGCACTGCCACTTCGTTCTTCAGGTCGTCGGCGGCCTTACCGACCAAATGACTACGGTCGCGCTCATTCTCGGCGCACACATATTCGATCATTTCAGTGTCGGCATCGTACTCGAACTTGAACGGGATTACCCACTTCTGCCTCAGCGCCTTTGGATCTTCGAGCGTTCTTTCGAGTTCCAGATGGCCGAAATCGGGCCGCCGCAGGCGCTCGGTAACGCGCAACTCTTCGGAGTGAGGATGGCCGTCGTCATCCAGCCAGGTCTTGTCGTTATAACCCGCGCTCTCCACGACCAACGTGTCCCCCTCCCAGTGCCCAACTGAATAGCCCATCCAATCGGGGTTAGGATCCTTGGGAAGCGGACGGCCGTCCAGGAAGATCTGCCGGTACGTGAGGTCCTCATACAGCATCATCAAAAGGCCCGGTGTCTGAACGATTTTTCCAACGCCGAAATCGGCCCGCGGACCGAACGGCAGGCACAGCACGCCCATGTTTTCGCGGCCCAGGTCTTCCTTGCGTTTCTTGGAAAGCTCCTCGGCCCACGGCTGAGTCTTGATGGCCTGCATCGCTTTGTCGGTTTCGCCCGCGGTGGCCTGCTTGACTCTCCACATACCGGACAGGTCCGGTTTGCCATCGGCCATTTTGGGCACCGGCGCGGAGAGGTTCGGTTTGCCGTCGGCAGTGCGAGGAATGCCCGGCGTGGGATAGTTAATCCATTGGGCCAGGGCCGGCCCAGCCAAAGCTGAAAACAAGACAAGCGCACAGCTTCTCAACGTCATCAATCACCCTCCGGTCAGGATTCACCCTCCGGTCAGGATACGGTGGATTCCGGTCCCTTGTTCGAATAAGTATAGCTCTATCGGATTCGCGCCAGACTGGCGCGATCAGCCGAGTTGCGCCTGCAAAGTCTTGCGGTCCAGCTCTTTTTCCCAGCGCGCCACCACCACCGTCGCCACGCCGTTCCCAACCATGTTGATCAGCGCGCGGAACATGCTCATGAAGCGGTCGATTCCGAGGATCAGCGCCATGCCTGCCACGGGAATAGTAGGAATCACCATCATGGTCCCCACCAGTGCGATGAATGCCGCGCCTTGCACACCGCTGGCGCCTTTAGACGTAAGCACGGCTACCGCCAGGATGGTCAATTGCTGCGACAACGTGAGATGCGTGTTGGTGGCTTGCGCCACGAAAAGCGCCGCCAGCGTCATGTAGATGCTGGTGCCGTCGGTATTGAATGTGTACCCGGTAGGCACCACCAGCCCAACCAGGGCCCGGGAGCAGCCCAGTTTCTCCATCTTTTCCATCAGTGTCGGCAGCGCAGGCTCGGAGGAACTGACGGCCAAAACCAGCAAGATCTCTTCCTTGATGTACAAGAGGAATTTGACGATGTTGAAACCCGCAAACAGCGCCACTGCGCCTAATACAATCAGCACAAACAGGATGCAGGTGACGTAGAAGGTAGCGATCAACCGTAGTAAGGGGCCGAGCGATGCCAGGCCGAAGCGCCCGATGGTGAATGCCATTGCGCCGAAAGCTCCGATAGGCGCGAGGCGCATCAGGATATTGATCACGCCGAACACTGCGTGCGTGAGCGCGCCGAACAGATCGACAATCAGCTTCGAGCGCTGCCCCACGATGGACAGTGCGAATCCGAACAGGATGGCGAGCAGGAGCACTTGCAGGATGTCGCCCTTCGCGAATGCATCGATCACCGTGCTCGGGATGATGTGCATCAGGAAGTCGGTCACGCTCTGCGCTTTGGCTTGACCGGCATATTCGGCCACGGCCTTGGGATCGAGCGTCGCGGGATTGATGTTGAAGCCGCTGCCGGGCTGTACCAGGTTCCCAACGATCAGGCCGATGACCAGCGCGATGGTGGAAACCACTTCGAAATAGAGCAGCGCCTTTCCGCCCACGCGGCCCACCTTCTTCATGTCCTGCATCCCGGCGATGCCGGAAACCACCGTGCAGAAGATCACCAGAGCGATGATCATGGTGATCAGGCGGATGAAGGCGTCGCCCAGCGGCTTCATGGCGATGGCTTTAGCCGGGCTGAGGTAACCGAGAGCGATGGCCACCACAATGGCGAACAAGACCTGCGCCGAGAGGCTTTTGTAGATCGGCCTCCGGGGAGCTTTCAGGCTGGTCTCATGCGTAGCTGGCGCCATGGCTTGGAGCGATTAGAATATCAGCTTCAAGCCAAGTTGGATAGCCCGGGGGCCACCCGATCCGAGAACCGCGTTGGAGCTAACGACGTCCGGGGTTGATGGCAAGAAGCCGAAACCCGCGCCGCCGGTACCGCTGGGATCGGTGACACCCGACTCAAATCCGCCGGGACCACCTTCCGGGTTCGCAATATTTGCATGATTGAACACGTTGAAGAATTCGGCGCGGAACTGAGCCGTGACGCGTTCCCTAAACCGGAAGGCCTTGGTAACCGAGAAATCCACGTTGTAGTACGGCATGCCGCGGAAAATATTGTTCCCGGTGGTGCCATAGCTTCCATACGGAGGAGGTATCAGGATCGACTTACCGTTGGCGTAACAACCGAGGTTGGTCAGTGACGCCACGGCGAGCTGTCCCATGGCGGTAGCCTGAGCGAGACAAGTCGGGTTGCTGGTACCCGGGAAATAGGGAATGCCGGTGGTGCATGTCCCGTTGGAACAGCCGTTAGTGTCGTTGAACGACTTTCTGGTCTGGAAGTCACTCGGGTTGCCGAAGAAATCCCACTGCTCGCCGTTGGAGCCTATTGGATTGTTGATTTCGTTGGTTCCGCTGAAGTCGGTGGTGAGGTCGTTAATGGCCCACGGCGCGCCGCTCTGGAACAGCATAATGGAGTTGACGGACCAGCCGTCCAGGAGCTGGCTCTTAGTTTTTTTCCCGGGTAGCAGATAGGTCACGGAAGCGGTGAAATGGTGACGTATGTCGAACATACTGTCCCCATAGATCGATTTCTGACTTGCGCTATTGATGGGAACGACGTAACTCCAATTGTCATAGTTTTCGGCCAGGGCGTGGGCGTACGTGTAACCCAGCACGAACGAAAGGCCATGCGACTGCCGCTGCGTCAAGGAGACTTGAAGGGCGTTGTAATTGGAGATGTTGCTGTTCTGCAGGTAATCGATATAGTTCAGATACGGGAACTTCGCGTTGTAAGGCTGCGCCGCAACTTCGGCCGCGCCATTCGGGCCGCAGTTGCTGTAGCCCGAGGAAGCACTGGCGAGACACTGTCCGGCGGCGCTGTTAGGATTCGCTGGATTTCCCCAACCGGCGCTGAATCCGCCGACCGTTTGAGGCTGGTTCAAGTCACTTACACCGAACAAGCGCTGGGCGTCGTTACCTACATAAGTGGCTTCCAGCGACAGGCTTCTGGTGAGCGCGTGTTGAATGCCCAGGTTGTAGGTGGCCACGTAAGGGGTTTTGAGATTCCGATCCACTCCGAGAATGGAACAAGGCTGGGGAGTAAAACCGGTGGACAGCGTGACGGTTCCATCGCCGCAAGCTGAACTCAGAGAGTAAAGGGGCGTGGTGGAACTGTTGTTGGCCCAACCATATGCGATGCTTCCCGGAGTGGTGGCCGACCCCAGCGATGAGCCCGAGTAAGTAATGCTAGCCACATTGATCTTTCCGCCTGCGGTGGTCGGCGTGGAATTGCCGTTGGCGTACAGGGGCACACCAGTCGGGATAGTGCGCAGGCCGTAAAGATTGGCAACCGCCATGAACGCGTCAAAGCTGGCCTGCGAATAATACACTCCGGCTCCCCCGCGAACCACCGTCCTGCCATTCCCTCCGATATCCCAGGCGAACCCGACACGGGGCGCAAAGTCTTTGTGATCGCCGTTGGTAATATTGGGGAGTTGGGGCGATCCCACCTGGGCCATGCCCTCGCCTGGAATGAAGTTCCCCAGCAAATTATTGTCAGCTTGGATCACGGTAGTTAATTCGTACCGCAATCCCAGATTCACTGTGAGCCTTCGGCTGAGGCGCCAGTCATCCTGAACAAACAATGCATAACCTTCGTCGCTCAGGCTACGCGCCGTGTCTCCACTGGTAATGTGCGCGCTCTTGAGGTCTCCAAGGAAGAAATTATCGAGGCTTCTAAAGGCCACCGGGCCCTTGTTATTGCTGGTGACGTTGTCGTCGCTCCGGTTCAACAGAATCTCGCCACCGAACTTGATGGCGTGTTTGCCCCGTTGCATCGAAACCGAATCGTTAAACTGGTAAACGCTGTCCGGCCCAACCGACTTCGGCCAGCTCGCGGGACCGCCGAGTTGAAAAGTCGAGAACCCATTGATTTGAATTCGAGGGAACCCCCCGAAAGTAGGATCGGTCTGTCCGGTGTAGAAGTGGTAGGTTGAGCCGTTGTACGAGTAGTCGTCGGGGTTTTCCCCGACGTCGGGAGTTCCGAAGACCTGGTGATAACGCGATACGCCGATGCGCAGCGAATTGACCACTGTGGGAGTTGCGACATAGACCCAGTTTCCAGAGATGACCTGCGATCGAGCGTATTGCGTGGTCAGCCACTGTGGAGCGAGTTCGTGAAGAGCGTCGTCGACAAAGGTGCCGCTGCCGGGGCTCATAAAGAACAACCCGTTGATTGAGTTCTTCTCGTTTAGCCGATAATCGAGCCGGCCAACTCCTGAGAAAATCGAATTGGTGCTGGCGAGGGCCGTGGCGTAACTCTCGGTGGTGCTGTTCGGAAATAATCCTGGGAAGTTCGAAAGCGGCGTGCAGTTGCTGCTCAAACCTGCCAGTTGTGCGCTCAGAGCGCTTAGGCCGCCGTGAGTAAGTGCATTCTGGCAAGCGCCGACGAGGTCGCTGTTGGAAGGAACCGTGTGGACAAATGGGCTGCCGACGTTATATTGCTGCGATTCGAAATTGCCGAAAAAGAACAGCTTGTCCCGGATGATGGGTCCGCCCACGCTGGCGCCGTATTGTTCGAGCGCGAGCGGAGGAAGGGGCTGACCTACTTCATTGCTGAAAAAATTATTGGCGTCCCATGAACTGGTGCGGCCGTAGGCGTAGGCCGTTCCATGGAACGAGTTGCTACCGGACTTAATACCTACATTCACTACCGCTCCGGGCTTCCAGCCGTATTCCGCGCGGGGGTTCTGCTGGGTCTGGAATTCGTTAATGGCGTCGATGGGCAGCATGGTGCCCGCGTCGCCGGCGGCCATCACCGCATTCATCATGCTCTGGGCCATCCACGGATCGTTGGCATCGATCCCGTCCACCAGGAAGAAGTTGTCATGGGGGCGCAGGCCGTTGGTGGCCTGGGTCCAGCCGGCGTTGCCGGGGTACTTCACGACACCCGGACGCAGATCCAACAAGTTCTCAAAGTTTCGTCCGTTCAGGGGAAGATCGTTGATTACCTGGTTAGAGAGCGTTCCACCCAGTTCCGCGTTGGTTGTGTTCAGGGCCGCTGCTTCGGCCGTGACCACCACCGTTTCGGTTTGCTCACCAGTCTGCAGCGAGACATCCACCCGAAGGTCTTGGGCGACATCGAGCACAAGATCCTTGCGGTCCGAGCTCTTGAAGCCCTGAAATTCGACATGCACGCCGTATGTGCCCGGGATCAAGTTGGGAGCGGCGAACGATCCGGAAGAGTCCGTCGTCAGGACGCGAGGAACATTTCGCTGCTCGTCCGTGACTGTTACTTTGGCTCCGGCGATAGCGGCGCCGCTCTGGTCCGAGACCGTTCCCGAGATGCGTCCTTCGCTGCCTTGCGCGAAGAGCGAAACCGAGGCAAGCAACAGCAACAAGCCAACGGCACAAGCCTTACTCGCGACGATCCGCTTTTGGACAACCATTCGCCTATGGACAATACGGATTCGCCAACTCAACATGGAGGACCTCCCTCGACAACTGTTCTTGGGAACACTTACCCCAAAGATGCCTAAGCGGGTATAGCAAGTTAACATGAAAATTTCCTGAAAAAGTCGACCGCTGAGTAAGTCAAGTCGGTGTATGTGGTGCTGCTAGTTATTCAAACACACTTACAATGGCCACTGCCAAGCGTAAGCGCAGCGCGTCAACGATTCAGATAAGAGAAACTACTTACTAACTCCCGATACCTTCCCCAGCACTTACTTCCAGGCCGAATAGACTGGCTTACTAACCAGAAAGGCCTGGTTTACACCCTGTCTGGGACGGAATTTCTGCACCCTTCCGTTATCGACTTCCGCGACGTAAAAGTTGCCTTCCTGGTCCACGCTAAATCCGTGCACACCCCAGAAACCGCCCGGAAAGTCACCCCAAGTTCCGAACGAATAAAGAAAGTGTCCCTTGAGGTCGTACTTGAGCATCTTGGATGTTCCGCGATCAAAAGCCCATAGGATTCGATCTGCCCCAATGTAGATCAGGTGGATATCCGACGGCTCCTGACCCATGCTGAAGTCATACAAGAATTTCCCATTCTCGTCGAATACCTGAATGCGATGATTGGCGCGGTCATTCACGAACACGTGCCTCGTCCGCGGATCAAGCGCCATGCCATGCACATTGTTCATGTAGTAAGGGCGCTTTTCATTGGGAGGCGTCCCCTTCATGCCCCAGTCCAGCAGAAACTTGCCGTCCTTATCGAACTTCGCAACGCGCGTGCCGTTGTATCCGTCGGACACGAACAGCGTACTGTCAGGCAGCCAGTTGAGGAATGTCGGACGATTGAAATGCGTTCCATCGGCGCCCTTCACGGTTGGAGTTCCGAGCGTTTGCACCAATGTTTTTCCATCGTGGGTGAACTTGTAGATGGCGTGCATATGATCGTCCACCACCCAAACATGCTTTTCGGGATCGTAAGGATTAATCGCCACGAAGTGCGGACGTTTGAAAATCTTGTCCCATTGCGTCCACTGTTCCTCGATGTTGCCGTTGGCATCCACAACCGTGAGGCAGTGTTCCCACTTGGCGTCGACGCCCACCGTCCCCTTCCACAACTTCGGCCCATCGTCCGGATCCTGGCCGCTACCACCCGCTCCCGGCAGCGCAGCCACGGTGGCATCTCGCCACGGCAGCCGGCCGATGGGAAACGACAGACTCGGTCCGAAGTCTGGAATCAATTTGGTTTGCGGCCGCGGAATGTTTGGAAGTTCTCCGCGGAACAACAGGAAGACGCGATTCGGACTTTCCGCATACACGCTTTGTCCCGCGCCCCACGTCCACTTCTCATTTCCCGGAATGGTGCTTATGTTTTTTGGCCACTCCTTCTCCACTTCGTAAGGGCCAAAAATATCTTGAACGCCCATCTCCCCAGGCGCCGCCGCGAAACCGGTACCGGGTTTGTCCTTCGCGAAAACGGGAGCCTGAACGGGCGACAGCCTGGTGCCCGCCAGGAAGCCAGCCGTGAACACTACACCCGCGCCGGCCAACACCGCCAAATATTTGCGCATCAAATCACCTCGAGCACGGTCGCCAAATTGAGCCATGCGGCGCGCACTTGGGACACAACGATATCACCAGCGTCGAGGGCGTGCAAGCCAAAACTAATGGCTCATTAGAGCTAGTTGAATACGCGAATTCAGCTTTGGTTCGGATTGATTCCAAGCAGTTTCGACGCGGTGCCGCCAAGCATGCCTCGCCTCTCGTCGGCGCTCAGACCCGGTGTGTTCAGGATGTGATCGACGGCGGTGGTGGTCCAGGGAAACGGCCAGTCCGTCCCCATCACAATTTGGCTGGCGCCGCACTCCGCCACCAGATGCCGCAGAGCTTCCGGTGTAAAGACTAGAGAATCGAAATAGAGTTGCCGCAAATATTCGCTGGGATGTTTCTTCAGCGGCGTTGGAGCGCAATCGGGCGGGGATGTCGCGCAACCATGATCGCTCCGCGCTGAATAAGACGGCAGATATCCACCACCGTGCGCCGCGCATATCTTGAGCCCCGGGAACCGGTCGAGTGTGCCGTCAAAAATGAGGTGGGACAGTGCGATGGTGGTTTCTAATGGATTGCCGATTACGTTGCTTAAATAACCGTTGCCCTGGAAACGTTTCTGCAGTTCCGGTATCCCTTGCGGATGAATGAAAATCGGCGCCCCCAGTTCTTCCGCCTTAGCCCAGAATGGATCGAAACGCCGTGATGATAACTCTTCGCCATTGACGTTCCCGCCGATGGCAGCCCCGCGCAACCCCAGCTTCTTGCCGTCCTCCAATTGTTGGGCGGCCAGGTCGGGATGCTGCAGAGCAACCGAGGCGAAAGCGACAAAGCGGTCGGGGTAAGCTGCGCACAATGCTGAGAGCTTCTGGTTTTGAAGCTGAATGATCTGGCGAGCGAGGTCGCGCTCCGCCGCGTACCAGAACGGATTGATGCTGAGCGCCTCCACGTCGATGCCCTGCTCATCCATTACGTGCAGGCGATCCGGCCCAATCACTAGCTGAGGACTATCCCAGCGGGCCGAAGATCCTGCCGGCAGGCGCATTAAAGCCAGCGCTTCCGGCACGGCGCAGTGCGAGTGGATGTCCACGGTTTTTACGCGACGCCCGCCTACCGTAACCGTGCGCCGCGCTTTTCCCGCCGCAGGCTGCGCACCGGCTTCCACCAGGCAGCAACTTGCAGCGACAATGCCGGCGGCCGCGCCCGTCATAGCCTGCAAGAATCCTCGGCGATGGGGCATCAGAAAGCCCTATTTCTTGGGTTTGGCTTCGTTCTTCAAGAACTGATCGAAGTTGACGTTGTCTTCGCAGACCATCTCGGTGATGTTCCACTTCGGCCGCAACTGATACGTGATTTGCCCGCCCCAGGGCTTGGTGTAAGCCTTGGGGTCCTCAATGGTGATCTCGTTGGTCAGCGTGTTTTGATCCACGCGCCGGATGCGCTCCGTGAGATGCAGATCGGTGCTGTGCGGATGGCCTGCGCGATCCAGCCACGTTTTGTCGTTGAACCCAATGGTATCCACCACCAGCGTGTCGCCATCCCAATGTCCGATCGCGTCGCCCAGCCACGTAGGGCCGAGATCGGTGTTGTGCTTGCGGCCATCGGTGTATATCTGCCGGACGAAGTGCGAGAACTCAAACAACATGATCACGCGGCCTTGGGTTTGGATTATTTCCATCGGGAACGGCTGCAGATAGAGACGGGGCATCCCGGGAGGAAAGCAGCCAACCGCGCTGAGCGTCGTCGGATTGACGGGATCGTTGGAATCCTCCACCGCGCGGGGACCGAAGGAGGGCTTGGTGAGCTTGAACCGCTCCTCGGCCCACGGGGTCATGGGCGGCTCATCCTTCATGAAGCTGTAGGAAAGATAGCGCGTGGCCGGCGAGCCCTTGACGTTCCAAACGCCGGAGAGATCGGGAGTAGCGGCTGGGGCTTGCGCCAACGCAATGCAAGGCAAAGCGAGCGCACAGGTCAAGAGGCCCCACGGCAGCGTGCAGGTTCGCATCTAGTTCCCCGCGCCCATCTTCAGCTCTTCGCCGTTCACGGAGATCTTGGTGATCCACATCGAATTAGCCCCGCTTTTGGCCCGATATCCCGACATCGTCACCTGGTCGCCAGGCTTCAAGGTGGTGGACGTCCAATCGGCCCGGAGCAAATGATTGGGGCTGGTGAGTTCGCCTTGCCAGGCTTGTGTTTCCCCTTTGTCGCCCTTGACGTTGAGGCTCACAATAGAGTGCGGGTTCACGAATTGAAATTCAGTGACTGCTCCGCTGACAGTGACAGTTTCGGTGGTGTTGTATCCCGCCTGGCCGTGGTGCGCCGAAAGAGAAATGGAAATCAGGAGCAACCCCGCGACCACAGCGAATAATTTTGCCGCATTCCGTACGATGTTAGAACGCATTTGGGGGTGACTATATCATCGCTATCTCGAAGGTGTCAATCCATCGAAAGAGCTATGCCGGACAAGAGGCGGTCTGAACGGGAAATATTGCCGGCACGGAAGTTTGTCTTGATTTCTTGCACCACGGATGATCTAATTTCTTACCAGCAGGAGCGTAATGCATCTCTCATGATCAAACCGGAAGTAGAAACGCCCGCGGCGAGCGTCCCGTTGACTTCCAGCCAGAAGCGCGCCTTCTGGGCGGCCTGGGGCGGTTGGACCATGGACGGAATGGATTCCTTCATCTTTTCCCTGGTTCTGGTGCCTGCGCTGCGCGACGTGCTGCCAAGCTCCGGCATTGCCGCCACCACCGCTAACGTGGGCTATTACAGCGGCTTGCTGTTCGCGCTCTTCATGGTGGGATGGGGCGTGGCGCTGGTATGGGGCCCCATCGCCGACCGGTTCGGCCGTGCGCGTACACTGATGTTTTCGATCCTCTGGTTTTCCTTGTTCACGCTGCTGGCAGCCTTGTGCCACAACGTCTGGTCGCTGGCGATAGTCCGATTCCTGGCGGGCGTCGGGATCGGGGGAGAATGGTCCATCGGCGCCTCGCTGGTATCGGAAGAATGGCCGGAGCGCCGGCGGGTATCAGGCGCCTGTTTCATGCACACCGGCTATTACTTCGGATTCGTCTTTGCCGCGTTGGCGAATTACTTCATCGGGAGCCAATACGGATGGCGCTGGATGTTCGTGGTGGGCGGTGCGCCTGCAATCCTGGTGGCGTTCTTCTATAACCGGCTGCATGAGCCGGCGCGCTGGAAGAACCGTCGCGAAGAGGGCGGCGTCATCGCCATGAATCAGGCCTTCTTCAAGCTTTTCACCTCGCAATATCGCCGGCGAACCATCTTGAACTCACTCTATCTGGTCGCGTCGATTGTGGGGCTTTGGGCCGGATCGGTCTACGTCCCGACCGCGATCACATACTTGTCGGAACGCGCCGGGCTCCCGGCTGCGAGGGGCGTTCAGCTTTCTTCGTATTCCACCGGTATCCTGGGAATCGGAACGGTGATCGGCGCTCTCTTGACTCCGTTCCTCGCCAAACGCTTCGACCGCCGCGTCGTTCTCGGCATCTTCTTCAGCCTGATGCTAATCTTTCTCTGGGTCGCCTACGGTTACGTGTTCTACCTGCCCGCGAATATCGCCATCAACTGGTTCCTGATCAGCACGTTTTTCCTGGGCGTCGGCGGCGCGAACTTCGTGGTCTATTCGTTCTGGCTGCCGGAACAATACAGCACCGATTGCCGGGTGAGCGCGTTCGCTTTCACCACCAACGTGGGCCGCTTCGCGGGCGCCTTCATGACGTTCTTAGTAGGCGCGCTGATCCGGCATTACGGAACTCTGGGCACTCCCGTCGCGCTGACTTCCATTGCGTTCGTGGTAGGGCTTTTGCTGCTGCCCTTCGGCGCCGAGACTCGCGGGAAGTCGCTTCCTGCATGAAGGCTTTTCGATGAAAGCGATGGTCCTTCGCGCACCCGGTGACCTTGCGCTTTCCGACGTCGCCCGGCCCGAAGTCCCTGCTGGTCACGTGCTCGTCCGTATTACGAACAGCGGACTCTGCGGGACCGATTTGAAGATTTACAACGGCGCTATTCCGGCCCAGTATCCGCTCATCATGGGTCACGAGATGGTGGGCGAGCTCGGGAACGGGGATCGCGTGATTGTCGATCCTGTGCTCTATTGCGGCACCTGTTTTCACTGCCGCATGGGACAAACGAATCTGTGTCCCTCCGGCGGCTTGATCGGACGCGAAACGAATGGCGGGTTCGCCGAGTATGCCGCTGTCCCGGAGGCGCAAGTGTTCCGGCTTCCGGCTTCGCTCGACATCCGGATCGCACCGCTGATCCAAGTGGCCACTACCTGCTTGCACGCGCAGCGTCTCGGGGTGGTATCGCTGGGAGAATCAGTCGCTGTGATCGGCCTGGGCGTGTCCGGCCAACTGCATGTACAACTCGCAAAGGCGCGCGGGGCGAGCAAAGTAATCGGGATCAGCCGCAGCCGGTTCAAGAACGAGCTCGCGCAACAGCTCGGCGCGGACGTAGTGATTGAATCCGGCTCCTCCACGGTGGCCCAGGTTCTGGAGGAGACCGACGGCCGGGGCGCCGATGTTGTGATCGAATGTACCGGTGTCATGGCCTCCATAGCCGATGCGATTCGTATGGTGCGCTTCGGTGGCCGCATCTTGCTCTTCGGTATCACCAGCGCAAAGAGCGGCGACTTGCCTTTTTACGATCTTTACTTCAAGGAACTGACGCTCATCAACAATCGCGCCGCCACCGCGCAGGATTTCCCGGTCATGATCGACTTAGTGGATCGTGGCGTGGTTCGCCTGGAACCGCTGGTGACGCATCGCATGGCTTTGGACGAACTCGCCACAGCCCTCGGAATGGTGGAAGACGGCGCCGAGCGACGCTTGAAGATTATCCTGGATCATACCTGAAGGCCGATCCATGAACGCACCAGCCGCAATCTTCTTCGCGCTGCCGGCGCTCCTTTGCAGCCAGTGGATCCAGTATCCGACCGCAGGCGTGCCCAAGACTCCGGGTGGGTTGCCGAATCTCGAAGCTCCCACGCCCAGAACCGCCGACGGTAAGCCGGATTTTTCCGGAATGTGGGAAATCGAGAACACTGGCGGGTGTCCGCCCAATGGATGCGCAGATCTGCCGCTTTCCAAGGAATTCACCAACATCGGAGCGCGCATCCCGGGTGGTCTGCCCTATCAGCCGTGGGCCGCGGAAGTGGCGAAAAAGCGCATGGCGGAGAGCGGCAAAGACGATCCGGCGTCGAAATGCCAGCCGTCGAGTGCGATCCGTTTGTTCACCTTTCCGCAGTATCGGAAGATTTTCCAAACTCCGGGGCTGATGGTGCTGCTGTCCGAGCGGGACGCAACATTCAGGCAAATATTTTTGGACGCCCGGGAATTGCCGGAGGATCCGCAGCCAACCTTTCACGGATACTCGGCTGGCCATTGGGAGGGCGACACATTAGTGGTCCAGACCAACGGCTTTCGCGACGGCCTGTGGCTGGACCGCAGCGGCAGTCCGATGACGGACGCGGCGAAAATGACGGAACGCTTCCGGCGCCTGAACTTCGGGAACCTGGAGATCGAACTCACCGTCGACGATCCTAAAGCCTATACCAAGCCCTGGACAGTGGCGCTGCACAATTTCATCGTTTTAAATACGGAGCTACTCGAATATTACTGCCAGGAAAACGAGAAGGACCAGACGCATTTGGTGGGCAAGTAAATCGAAGGCGCCATTCTGATAGCCTTAAAGGAGCGGGTGGGCGCAAGCGTCAACTATGCCGGAAACCACTTTCACGTTAAACGGGGATTCGACCACGGTGTCGTACGAGCCGGGCATGGACTTCCTCGAAGTCCTACGCGCGCAATGTGGGATGGTTTCTCCGAAAAACGGCTGTGCGCCGGAAGGCGCCTGCGGATGTTGCGCGGTCCTGGTGGATGGACAGCCTGTGCTCGCGTGCCTGCGCAGGCCGGAACACATGGCAGGCCACGACGTGGTTACGCTCGAAGGCGTGCCGGAGGAGATGCGGCGCGTCTTGAGCGAAGCGTTCCTGCTGGAGGGCGCGGTACAGTGCGGTTTTTGCATTCCCGGCATTGTGATCCGAGCGGCAGGGTTGCTGGAGCACGGCCGCACACAAGATCGTGAAGCTGTCGCGAAATCGCTGGACGCGCATCTGTGCCGTTGCACCGGCTACGCGCGCATTATCGACGCCATCCAGACGGCCGGCGAGGCGTGGCAGGACCATAAGGAGTTGCCGAGTAAGGAACCGCGCCGCCATAGCTACTTCGGCGAAGAATACGGATTGACCCGGAATACCGCGCTCCAGAACGGCCATAAGCGCGCGAATGGGATCGGAACATCGCCCTCGCGATATCTGGGGCTCGAACAGGCTCTCGGCGAAAAGCCTTTCGTGGACGACATGCGCGTCCCCGGCATGCTGCACGCCGCCACACTGATGAGTCCGCACCCGCGCGCCAAGGTTCTCTCGATCGATACTTCGACCGCGCAGGCCATGCCGGGCGTTGAAAGGATCTTCACCGCGGTCGATGTTCCTGGGCAGCGCGGCACCGGTCTTGCGATTGCGGACTTGCCGATCTTTGTCGCCATCGGCGAGACCACTTGCTGCGTGGGCGACATTCTCGCGCTGGTGGTAGCGGACACGATGTTCCACGCGCGCCAGGCCGCGGACAAAATTAACGTCGATTACGAAGTATATGAGCCGGTCACGGACCCGTTCCTGGCCATGGCGCCGGATGCGCCGCAGGTACATGCTCCCGGCAATTTGCACGTGCATCCGAACCTGCTCGATACCACCGCGTTTTCGCGTGGCGATGTGGATGCGGCCCTGGCAGCTTCCACCCACATCATCGAGCAAACTTTCCAGACGCAGCCCGTGGATCCAGCTTTTTTGGAGCCGGAGGCTTGCCTGGCGATACCGCAGGGCAGGGGACTGAAAGTCTTTTCGCAGAGCCAGGGGTCAACCTTCGATCAGGCCCAGATCGCAAGAACGTTGAATCTGCCCGCGGAAGAAGTAGAGATCGCGCTGGCCTCCAGCGGCGGATCGTTCGGCGCGAAGGAAGAGCTCTCCATTCAAGTGCAGACAGCGCTTGCGGCGCATTTGCTGGGCCGCCCCGTAAAAACCGTTCTGACGCGCAAACAATCCGCGCAGCTTCATCCCAAGCGGCATCCCATGACGCTCAGCTATACGGTGGGCGCCGACGCGGAAGGTCGCTTGTTAGCAGTGCGCTCGCGCATTGTCGGCGATGTGGGAGGCTATGCGGGCACCAGTGCAAAGTGCCTGCTGCGCGCCGCCTGTCACTCCTGCGGACCGTATCGCGTACCGAATGTGGATGCCGAAGCCAAGGCCGTATTCACCAACAATCCCACCAGCGGCGCCATGCGCGGCTTTGGCACCAACCAGGCGCACTTCGCCATGGAAGGCATCATGGATATGCTGGCCGAACGAGTGGGCGTGGACGGCTGGGACATTCGCGAGCGCAACATCCTGAACCCGGGCGACGCCTTTGCCACCGGCCAGATCATGCGCGAAAGCGTAGCGGGATTGCGGCGCAGTTTGGAAGCTGTCAAGGACGTCTACAAGCAGGCCAAGTACGCCGGCATCGGCTGCGGCATCAAAAGCACGGGCATCGGCAACGGCACCATCGATAGCGGACACGCTGCGATCCGGGTGCTCGAAGGCGGCCGTCTGGATGTGCAGACCGGCTATACCGAGATGGGCCAGGGGCTGTTCACCACCATTCGCCAGGCGGTGTGCGAAGAAACCGGACTGCCGCCCGATATCATGGACGTCCGCTGGGACCGGGCGCTGGGCGCCAAGTGCGGCGAAACCTGGGCCTCGCGCGCCACTACCTTGAGTTGTGCCGCGGCGCAGCGGGCGGCAACGCAACTAGCCGATGACCTGAAGCACTCTACGCTCGACCAACTTGTGGGCCGCGAATACACAGGCGACTACGTTTGCAATTTCACGACGAAGCCTGGTACGCCTGAAGCGCTGACCAATCCGACCACGCACATGACGTTCAGCTACGCCACTCAGGTTGTCATCTTGAACGACGCTGGCCGCATCGAGCGCGTGGTGGCCGCGCACGACGTGGGCCGCGCCATCAATCCGAAGGGCTGCGCCGGGCAAGTGGAAGGCGGCGTTCACATGGGGCTGGGCTATGCGCTTTCGGAGAATTTTACCAGCACCAATGCCACGCCGGATTCTCTGGCGCTCCGTGATTGCGGCATTCTGAAAGCCAAGGACACGCCGAGAATCGATGTCATTCTGATCGAAGTTCCCGACGAAGTGGGCGGTTACGGGGCCAAGGGCGCTGGAGAGATCGGATTGGTCCCCACTGCCGGAGCGGTGGCTGGCGCTCTGTATGCCTTCGACCGGATCCGCCGCTTTAGTTTGCCGATGGACGACGCACCCGCCGCTCAGCCCTCGGTGCCCAAGTCACGTCAAAAGCCGCGGCGCATGCCGCCTGTTCCTGCCGGAGCCTAATCCGCTAGGGGCGCGCTGCGGGAGGGAGCTTCGGCGCCAGCGCCGGTTGCGGACCCACCACACTGGTGAGTGCGGCATACGCACACTCTTCGTCCTGATTCGAGCCCCCCACCCCGATCGCGCCGATCATCTGATCATCCACCATGATGGGAAGCCCGCCGGACGTCGGAAACACGCCGATGTCGGACCAGCGGAGCTGCAACGACAGGTTGTTGGCCACCAGATTGGCGCGGGCGTGCGTGGAATCGCGCGTATAGAGCACGCTCTTTGCCTTGAGCAAACCCGTTTCCACGTTGATCGGGACTTGGCCGTCCATGCGATGGGCATGCACAATCTGTCCGGTGGGGCTGAGGATGAACACGCTCACCGCGATATTGCGCTCCTTGGCGTAGTTCACGCAGGCCTGCGTGATTTTTTCAGCCGTATCGGCCGAGATCTCTCGCGTCATCACCTTTTTCGCCGCCTCGCCGGAGACGACGAACTTGTCGATATTTTGGGCCGAAGCAACGCCGGCTAGAACCAGGGCTGCTGCCACTAGAGTCCGCATGTGCATACTGTTCTCCTGTTTTGTGAAACTACTTGGTCGCCGCGTACGCGGAAATCGCGAGAATGTCATCGGCGGTCAGATTCGCGACCACCTTCTTCATCAGCGCCGATGACACGCTGTGGTTGGTGCCGATTTGAAATGCATAGAGCTGACGCGCGACATACGCCGGATGCAGGCCGGCGATGCGGGGAACGTCGCCCAGGCCTTCCAGCGAGTCGCCGTGACAAATCCCGCAAGCGATGCTTTTGCCCGCGCCGCCGGTCTTCACTAATGCGGAACCCTTGTCCTACGTCCTCGGGAAGTTCGATAATGCGATCGCCCAGCGGTTCCATGCCGCCTTCCGGCAGGGGCAAACGCTGCCGGCCTTTCACGCTGACGTAGCTCTTGGGTACTCTGTCGGTTTCCACCACCTTGATCCAGCCGCCGGGCTTCAAAGCCGCGAAATATTCGGCGGCCTGCCGGATGTCATCATCCGACATACCTTTGGCGATGGCGTTCATGCGTGCCGGATCGATGCGCGCGCCGCTCTTGAAGTCCTGCATGGTGCGAACGATGTAGTCGGCGGAAAGCCCCGCAAGATCAGCCGACTCTTGATGGCCATGTCCCGACATCAAATGGCAGGCTCCGCAGGCCAGCGCCGCGCCTTTACCGTGCAGAACACTAGGGGGCGCGGAAGTTGTTTCGTCGGGAAACCACACCGGCGGATTCGACAAATCATCGATCTGCGCGGCTGTATATTCCTTGGAACTGCCCGGAATGTGAATCGGTCCGCTCTCTTCACTCGACGGTGGCTGTTGTTTGTCCGGTGTGAGGAAGGCCCAATCGGGACGGGTCTGCGCGCTCAGCGTGAATGCCGTGGCCAGCACAGCCAGCGCCAGAGATTTCGACATGGAGCGCCTCCTTACGCCGGTACCGCGTGCGTACCAACTTTGTTCGGCAACACTTTCGCGACCACCGAACGAAATTCGTCATCAGTCAACAAGCGCTTGTGTTCGAGCGAAAATTCTTTAACACCCACCACCACCTGCATCGCCTCTTCGTCGTTCGCCTCTACGCCGATGCCCTTCAACGCCGCTTTGATGGAATCGATTCCGCTGCCTTTACCGAGAACCACTTTCGCGGGCGGTTGCCCCACAACATCCCAGTGGAACGGGAAAAGCTCGGTCGGATTATCCTTGCCGCAGTTCTGCCACCAACTCGCAATAATACCGGACTCGATCTGGAACAATTGCTCGCCCACCACCGGCCGGTTGCTAGCCACTTTGTGTCCCGATAGCTGCTCCACCAGCCGCGCCAGGCCGTACAGCTTGTCGTACTTGATGCCGGTATCGATTCCATAAAGCGTGAGCAGCGCCATGGCCGTCTCTTCGATGGGCACATTGCCCGCGCGTTCGCCCAACCCGAGAACGGTGGAGTGAATCACCTCAACGCCTTCGGCAACCGCCATGATGGTATTGGCGATTCCCATTCCGAAGTCCATGTGGAAGTGGGCTTCCAGGCGTTTGTTGACACGTTTCTTCACTTCCCGAACCAGATACTGCATGGCATGCGGCGAAACGACGCCGAAGGTGTCCACCAATGCCAGCGCGTCCATGTGCCCTTCGGTGGCCACGCGCAGAATCAGATCGAGCACCCATTTCATTTCGGCGCGGCTGAAGTCGATGGGGAAGAACACGATCTCCAAACCTTGCGAATGCGCATAGGCGGTGGACTCGATCGAAAGATCGATCGCTCTCTCGAGCGGCCACTTGTAGGCGTATTCGATGATGTGCGTGCTGGAGGGCACTTCCATCACGATGCCCGAGACTCCGCAATCCACGGCGCGCTTTACATCATCCACCATGCAGCGCGAGAAGGCGAAAATCTGCGGCCCCAGGTTGCGCTTGACGATCTCCTTGATGGCGGAAGTATCGCTCGGCGACACCACCGGCATGCCGGCTTCAATACGCTGTACGCCGGCTTCGGCCAGCGCTTCGGCGATGCGGATCTTGTCGTCTTTGGTGAAGATGACGCCGGTCTGCTGTTCGCCGTCGCGCAACGTGATGTCGTGAAACTTGATCTGCTTGGGAAAATGAAGCTGATCCCTAACGGCGCTCTCAAAGTTCCAGGGGCTGACAAACCACCGATCTGTTTTCCAGGGTTCCTGCGGCATAATGAATTCCTCCAAAAATTAGAATTTAGATGGACTGAGCGGTCTTGAGCGCTTCCGGATTCACGGGATTCTTGGGCGTCTGCCCGCTCAAGACGCGCACCACCTCTTCGGCGGCTTTGGTCTGCAAATCGACTAACGATTCTTCGGAATAGAAACTTGTATGCGGCGTTACGATCACGTTATCGCGTCCGAATAACGGCGATCCGGATGGCGGCTCTTGCTCCATAACGTCCAGCGCGGCTCCCGCCAGATGGCCCTGATCGAGCGCGCTGGCAAGCGCTGCTTCATCGATAATCGGCCCGCGCGCGGTATTGATCAAGTAAGCCGTCGGCTTCATTCGGCTGAAGACGTCGGCGTTAAACAGGTGACGCGTGGCAGGCAGCAAAGGCGTGTGGATGGAAATGTAATCGGAGATCTTCAGCAACTCATCGAAAGTCACTTGCTCCACGCCCGCGCGCTCAGCCACTGGCTTCGAAACATAAGGATCGTAGGTCACCACCCGGATGCCAAAACTCTGCGCCTTGGGCGCCACCAACTGGGGGATCTGCCCGAAAGCCACCAATCCCAGAACCTTTCCACGCAAGCGATGAATGGGAACCACCGCGCGCATTTCCCATTTGCCGCCTTGCGTCCGCGCGTTCGACGACGGAATCTTGCGAACCAGCGCGAGCAGCAGCGCCATGGTGTGATCGGAAACTTCGTCCAGGCAATAATCCGGCACTCGGGTGACGACGATGCCCGCATTGGTCGCGGCCGGGATGTCGACATTGTCCACGCCGATGCCGAATCGGGCAATGATGCGGCACTGCTTTAGCTCCTGAATCAAGTCCGCGGATAACTTGGCGTAGGTGGTGAGGATGGCATCGGCATCGCGCGGCACTTGCTCGGCCAGGCGTACTTCAGCGCCGATCTTCGCCAGCACCTCTCGCGCTGGATCGAGATTCGGAAAAACGGAATCGGTAACGGCAACAAGTTTGAGGGGCATCAGTTCATCACCTCACGCAACCCATCTCACAACGCCGGCCACTCCATCCACGGCAACCGTCGAACCATCCGGGATGCGCAGCGTAGCGTCCAGCACTCCCAAGACCATCGGAATGCCCCGCTCCCGTGCGAGCGAAGCCATGTGCGACGTACTGCCTCCGCGCTCCGCCACCACGCCCGCCACGCGAGTCAGGATGTGGCTCAATGCGGGACCAGCCACCCTGGTCACTAAAACGTCTCCCGGCGCCACGCGCGAGAGTTCACACTCGCATTGAATCACGCACGCGCGGCCTTCGCCCCAGCCCACGCCCGCCGCATGGCCGTTCAAGCGCGGACGGTGCAGCCAGATAGCATCCGGTGTCGCGGCTACTTGGGTGTGCAGGGGCCGAGCCTGGAGCAGTTGGAACCCCGCATCGTCCATCGCCCATTCGATCTCGACAGGCATTCCCATGAGATCCTGCACGCGCCGCAACAACCCTCCTAACTCGACCGCTTGCGATTCAGTCAGGCATGGTTCTGAAACCATTGTGGCCGGAACCACCTGCGTATGAATACAGCCCACCTGATGATCCTTGCGTCCGGGCGTGACGCTCACCAGTTTCCCGTCGCGCGACAACTCATAGCGATCCGGGGTCACTTCCCCCTGCGCAATCGCTGAGCCCAATCCCCAGGTCGCACTCAGGATCATACTGCCTTCGCCACTTGCCCCGGGCGACTCGCTCAAACCACCGCCCGAAGCTCGTGCCGATACCAGCGGCTGAACCAAAATGCCCATGGCGGTATCGGCTGGATCGATATCGTGCGTCGCCATGTAGCGCAACGCGCGCGTAGCCCATAACGCGCCCCAACAGGAGCGAATAGCGGTGATGAAGTCCGCTTCGCTCTCAATGCCCAAAAAGCTTTCAAACTGGCCGGCGAAGCTGGATCCAAAACGATCTTCCACCAGGGCGGAAGATCTTACCACCGTGAGCGCGCCGGTTTTCGTCTTCAGTTCCCGCCAAGCCGCGAGCAGCGGATCGAGAACTTCGGGCGTGATGGGCTGATCCAGCAACCCGAGCTTCATCATCAGCGCGTGACGGCGAGCCTGCGCGCTTTCGACCGCCGAGAAAACGCCGCGCGCCTCGGCCTCCAACCCCAACGCTCTGATCTGCGCGCGATAAGCTTCCGCGTCGACGCAAAATCCGTCTGGGGTCGGCAATCTAGCCTGATGCAAACGCGCGAGATTCGCCGCCTTTGGACCAAAGCGGCTGGCGTCGGTAGCTTCCCGCGACGAGAGCGGAAACACGAAGTACATATTATGTTCCCGGCCGCTTCCCGTAATCGGAATATCCCGGCATCGGATCCACAACCGTAATCTGTTCCACGGGGAAATTTGAAACAATTTCCACGCTGTCTTTGTGGACGATGAGCATTTCCTCAATGCGCACGCCCCACTGAAACGGTTTCCCATGCTGGGTCTCCAGCGCGAAGACCATGCCTTCCTTAATTTCGATCGGATGATCGAGCGACCAGATGCGCGAGATCACCGGCTGATCGTATTGCGCCAATCCCAGCCCGTGCCCCCATAGATTCGCCGCCGCCTGATCTTCCTCTTCGTAGCCCCAGGCTTCCTTCGCCGATGGCCATTTGGATGCGATGTCCCGCGTTGTCGCGCCCACCTTCACAGCTTTGATCGAGTCATATAACCACTTCAGCGCAGTGGCGTAATAATCTTTCTGTTCCTGATTCGGCTCGCGGCCCACCATGTACGTGCGGTAGTAGCACGATTTGTAGCCGTTCCAGGTGAGCGCGGCCAGATCCATGAACACCATGTCGCCGGGCTTGATAATGCGGTCCGAGAAATTGCGCCAGTTGGGCCACGTGTTCAGGCCCGAAGACACAATCACGTCCTCCACGTCTTCCATCCCTGGAATGTTATAGAGGAATTGCATGATGTGCGCGGTGAGCTGGTTCTCAGTGAGACCCGGCTTCAGGAATTTCATGAATTCCCAGTGCGCGGCATCGCCGATGGCGCCGACAATGCGCATGCATTCGTGCTCGTCCTGATTCTTGACGGCGCGCGCTTCCATCATGGCGGTCATGCCGTCGGCCCATTCGATCTTGGATTCCTGGAAAATCTTGATCATGTTGATGTCGATGAAATCGACACCCAACTTCATCCCGTCTACGCCGCGCTTCTTCATCTCCTGCTTGATGGCGTTGGTGAACTTTCCGACCTGCTGCGTGGAGGCCGGACCCGCCGCGCCCTTGATCCAAGCGTACGAGTATCGAATGTTGTCTTTCGGAATCCAGGGCGAATGCTTCTCGATATGCATTCCGATGTCGCCCTGCTCGAAGAGCACCGGCGCATCGTCGCCGCACAGCAGCGCATAGCGCAGGCCGGGTTTCAGGCGATTCCAACCGGGTGTCAAGGTGCTGGTGACGTAGCGAACGTTCTCGTCGTACATCAGCAGCATGGCTCCCAGCCCGTGCGCTTTCATCTTCTCTCGCGCGCGTTCCAGCCGGTACTTACGCAACCGGTCCCAATTAATGCGCTCCTGCCAATCCAATCCCACCGAACCGACGTTTGCCAAATCTATCCTCCAGTTGGAAGCACGCCGGGTGCGCGCTCCTTTAGAGAGCTTACTTCATCAGAGAGCGCCTGGTTCTGTCAACCACTCGAAAGGGCTAGTTTTGGGCTTGTTTCAGTTCAATCCTGACCAATCGAAAAGGTTTGTCGCTCAGGTTTTCGTCCTGATGAGATTCGTCCGGCGGCGCCCAACGAACCGTCCCAGCTTTACCGTGGTTCTCATGCGATGACCCGTCAGCGTGATACTGGCGCATGTTTTGATCCGTCAAAAGAACCACCACGGCTCCCGTCGCCGGGTGCTTGTGAAACTTCAGCTTCTCGTGCGGGCCCACTGTCAAACTGATGGCGCGAATCCATTCGTTTTCGAGGAGTACGCGATAGTGCGCTGGATCCACGATCACGGCATCGGTGCTTTCCTTGGGAAAAGGTTTCGGATTGGCCACGGGCCTCGGTTCAATTTGGAGAGCTCGAAACTGCGCGCCGGTAAGATTCTCCGATTTGTGAGTGGTGGGCGCCGCCCAGATCACTTCGCCCGCGTGGTTTTGGAACGATTTGACGGACCCATCAAAATAGGTGAGCTTGTTGTTGCGATCGGTAAGAAAGACGATCGCTGCGCCAGGTGCCGGATGCTGGTGCATAGGCATGGTTTCGTGCGGGCCTAAATGCTCTTCGAAGACCCGGACCCATTGGTTCTCCAGTTCCAGGTGGGAGTGCTCGGGATCGGCTATCAGCGGATCGGGCGCTTGCGCCGCCGCGGCCCGAATCCACAGAAATCCCCAGCCCAACAGGAAAAATGCTTTGCTAAGTCGACGTGGCATGAGAAGATTCTAGACCATGAGCACACGTGCCGGGGTAATCGGGTTGGGAATCATGGGCGGCGCATTTGCGAAACATCTGTTGGCAGCGGATGTTCGCACCTCCGGCTATGACTTGCTCGCGGCAAATGTGGAGGCATTCAGCGCGCACGGCGGTCATGCATGTAAGTCATCGCGCGCGCTGGCGGCAGAAGCCGATATCCTGATCACTTCGTTGCCACACTCCGCGGCGCTCGACGATGCGCTCTTCGGATCTGACGGTGTGGTTGCCGCCGGCCGAACAGGCCTATTGGTGATTGAGACCAGCACACTCTCGATCGAGGACAAAGAACGCGCTCGAAACCGCCTGGCGGGTGCGGGCATCGGCATGTTGGATGCGCCCATCAGCGGCACCGGTCCCCAGGCCCAAGCCAAAGATATTACGATTTTCGCGAGCGGCGACCGCGCCGAATTCGAGCGTGCCCGCATTCTTCTTTCCCACTTCGCCCGATCGGTGCAATATGTGGGCCCCTTTGGCTCAGGATCAAAGATGAAATACATCGCGAACCTGCTAGTGGCGATTCATATCGTTGGGGCCGCGGAAGCCATCGTGCTCGGAGAAAAGGCCGGCCTGGATGCTTCCACGCTGGTGGAGGTGCTGTCCGGTAGCGCCGCTACATCGCGCATGCTGGAAGTGCGCGGACCGAGCATGGCCACCGGCGCCTATGCGACGCCTATGATGAAAGTCGACGTGTTTCAGAAGGACCTGGACATCATCGCGAATTTCGCCAAGCAAGCCCAATGTCCCGTGCCATTGTTCAGTGCCAGCGTTCCGTTCTACACCGCCGTCGCCGCGCAAGGCATGGGCCTTCAAGACACCGCCGCGGTGGTTTCGGTTCTGCGTTCTCTCGCCGGGATGGAGGAAAAATGAAGCTCTTAACGATGGTTGCTGGTGTGCTCACTCTGGCTGTTGCGCACGGTCAGGAAAAGCCCATTATGTCGGAGCAGGCTTTCAAGAATGTCCGGGTGCTGAAGGGCATTCCCGTGGACCAGTTCATGGCGACCATGGGATTCTTTTCCGCGTCGCTCGGCGAAACCTGCACCGATTGCCATAGCGCCGAGAGCGGAGGGAGCTGGGAGAAGTACGCGGACGACAACCCGCGCAAAGAGACCGCGCGGCGCATGATCGGCATGATGAACGCGATCAATAAGACCTACTTCGGCGGCAAGCGCGAGATCACTTGTTACTCCTGCCATCGCGGCGTGGAGCGCCCCGACGTTACTCCGAATCTGGCGGATTTGTACGGTCCGCCGCCATCCAAGGAGCCGGACGAACTGCGCCAGCCCGCTGGTAAAGCGGCGTCCGCCGATCAAATTCTCGACAAGTACATCCAGGCCATCGGAGGCGCTGAGCGTCTTGCCAAACTCACCAGTTTCGCGGCCAAGGGGACTTACCAGGGCTATCAGGACGAGAAATATCCGGTGGATGTTTTCGCGAAAGCTCCCGATCAGATCAGCACCGTGGTCCACACTGCCGCCGGAGACAGCGCAACAACCTATGACGGCCGCACCGGCTGGATCGCGGGACCGGTTGCGGAGCGGCCGGTTCCATTGCTGGAGTTGACGGGGGGCGACCTGGCGGGCGCAAAGCTGGACGCGGCGATATGGTTTCCGGCTCAAATCAAGCAGGCCCTCACAGGCTGGCGCGCCGCGTCCTCCAGGAGCATCGACGGTCACGACATGCAGATGATTCAAGGCACCAACGACGGCCGTTATCCGGTGAATTTATACTTCGACAGTAAGTCCGGGCTGCTGGCCCGGGTGGTCCGCTATGACGAATCGCCCATCGGCCTGAATCCCACCCAGATCGATTACGCCGATTATCGCGATGTGGATGGCGTGCGAATGCCTTATCGCGTGATCACCACGTGGTTGGACGGAAGAGCCACGACAGAGTTCACCGAGATCAAGCCAAACGTGCCGATAGACGCCGCGAAATTCTCGAGGCCTGCGCCGAAGTAGACTTGGGCACAGCCCTGGAGTGCGCGCCCCAGTTGGACGATAGAGGACTGTGGACAGTCCTTCAACCCTGGTCCTGTGTGTCGTTCTCGCGATCGTCGTCGGCTACTTTGCCGGCAGGACACTCGGCATTCTTAGCCGCAGTCGCGACTAAGCTGCGCGCCGAATGGCGTGATAAACCAGCAAGACGACAACCGCGCCAATCACCGCCACCAAAAGGCTATATAAATTGAGCCCGCTGACACCGGTCGCTCCAAACCGGTTGAACAGCCACCCGCCGACGATCGCGCCCACAACCCCCAGGAGTACATCGAGGATAATCCCTTCACCCCTTCGGTTCACCAGCTTGCTGCCGATGAATCCCGCCAGCAATCCCAAAATGATCCAAGCAATAAACGACATGGTTCACATCCCTTCCTGATCCGCCCGTCTTCTTCCCAGGCTGTCCAATTTCCGCATCTGGGTGTCGTAAGTATACAAGAACCGGCAAAAGTTCAAGCGGGCCGCCCGGAGCATCTATATTGGACCGGCGCCTATATTGAAAGTGATGCGAACCATAACGCTCGAAGAGCATTACGCTAGTCCAGGATTTCTCATGGGGCCTGGGCGCAGTCTAGCCGAACGCGCCGCAAGATCGGGAGACCGAATGGTCTGGATCCTCGAACAGGTGTCTGACCTCGGAGAGGGGCGAATCGCGGAAATGGACGCCGCAGGCATCGATATGCAAGTGCTGTCGCTCAACTCCCCAGGGGTGGAGCAGTTGGACGCTGCCGAGGCGGCCGTGCTGGCCCGTGAAGCGAATGATTTTGCAGCGGCTGCCGTGCAGCGCTATCCGCTGCGTTTCGACGCCTTCGCCGCGGTTCCGATCGCGGCCCCGCAGCAGGCGGCCGACGAGTTGGAACGCACCGTACGCGAGTATGGGTTCAAAGGAGCGATGATAAACGGTCACCATCGCGGCCGGTACTTGGACGACAAGTTTTTCTGGCCCATCATCGAACGCGCCGAATCGCTCGGTGTTCCGATCTACCTGCACCCAACTCAGCCGCCTCAGGCGGTAGTTGAGGCTTCCTACGCCGGGTTTGCGCCGGAGGTGACGTATATGCTCTCGACGGCCGGCTTTGGCTGGCACATCGAAACTGGCATTCACGTGCTCCGCATGATCCTGGGCGGCGTCTTCGACCGCTATCCAAAGTTGCAAATCATCGTCGGCCACCTGGGCGAGGCGCTGCCCTTCATGCTGTCCAGAGTAGATATTATGACCCCGGCCATCACTGGACTTAGCCGGCGGATCAGCGACTATCTTCGCGAAAACGTCCATTACACATTCAGCGGCTTTAATTTCACTCCTACGTTTTTGGATTTGCTCCTGCAGGTGGGCGTCGACCGCATTATGTTCTCGGCCGACCATCCTTACGGATCGATGGCGCAGGCGCGCGCTTTCCTGGACCACTTGCCGGTGAGCACAGCCGACCGGGAGCGGATCGCGCACGGCAACGCTGAACGTCTCCTCGGCCTGCACACTAGCCGTTAGAGCTCAGCACCCGTGCAGCATCGCGATATTCGCGGATTAAGCGTTCACACAGTTGGGCCGTGGATGGAATGTCGTGGATATCGCCTACGCCGTGCCCGGCCGACCAAATATCCTTCCAGGCCTTCAGTTCGCCCTCCGCGCTGACGCGCATTCCGTTATGCGGCGGCAGATTGTCCGGATCGCCGCCCGCCGCAACGATGCTGGCTCTGAGAAAGTTGGCTCGCACTCCGCTGATGGCGTCCGTGTAGACGATGTCCTTGGCATTGGCTTCGAGAATCATCTCCTTGAACCCTTCGGGCGCCAGGCTTTCGCGCGTGCTGATGAAGCGCGTTCCCAGATAGGCCAGGTCGGCGCCCATGAGTTGGGCCGCCGCGATCTGTTTTCCATTGGTGATAGCGCCGGAGAGAACCACGGTCTTATCGAAGAAAGCGCGAATCTCGGCGAGGAAGGCGAACGGGCTGAGTGTCCCGGCGTGGCCACCGGCTCCGGCGCTTACAGCGATGATGCCATCCACGCCTGCTTCGGCGGCTTTGCGCGCGTGGTGCAAATGGATGACGTCATGAAAAACCACGCCGCCGTAGGAATGCACCGCGTCCACCACGGCGCGCGCCGCGCCCAGCGATGTAATCACCAGAGGAACCCGATGGCGAACGGCGATCTCGAGGTCACGTTCCACGCGCGTATTGGTTTTGTGAACGATGAGGTTCACTCCATAGCGCGCCGGAGAGCGGCTGGTCTGCACCCGGATGTCATCCAGACGCTGCTCAATTTCGTCCAGCCAGGCCTCATAACCTTCGCTGCTTCGTTGGTTCAGCGCAGGGAAGGTTCCGATCACGCCCGATCGGCAAGCTTCCACCACCATATCGGGGCCGGAGACCAGGAACATCGGCGCTGCGATGGCAGGGATAAGCAAGCCTTCGCGCAGCGTTTCGGGAAGGGACATTGAGCCATCATCACTGCAACCGACCCTTAATGCAACAGGCCGGCAATGCAATAGGAGCGGATCATTTCGTAAAGGAGTATATTCTCTAAAGACCGGAACGTGCAGGATTCCAGGAGGAAGCATGGCAACCAGTCAGCATCGAATTCTGACCACGCATGTCGGGAGTTTGGTTCGGCCGCCGAAGCTGGTCCCGTTCCTGGAGGAGATCGAAGAGCGACGTCCTTATGACGAATCCGCGCATGCCGCCTGCCTGACGGAGTCAATCGCCGAGGTGGTTCGGCAGCAAGCCGAAGCGGGTGTGGATATCGTCAGTGACGGCGAATTCGCGAAGACCGGGAACTGGGCCTGGTATATCCACCAGCGGATCTCCGGTTTCACCGAACGGCCGGCTACGCCCGAAGAACTCAAGGATCCTCTGGCGACTATGAGCATGGGGCGCGATTTCGCGGCCTTCCCCGAATTCTACGCCGAGTATTTTCCCACGCAGGGCTTCAAGGTGCGGCCGAACACCACCACCAGCGTATGCACCGGACCCATCCGGTACATAGGGCAGGCGCAGGTGGAGCGCGATATCGCCAATCTCAAAGCCGCGGTTGCCAAGGTCCACGTAGAGGATGGGTTCCTTCCGGTGGTGGCTCCGGCGAGCGCGTTTCCGTTTTATAGAAACGAATATTACAAGGACGAAGAGTCCCTGCTGTTCGCGCTGGCCGAGGCCCTCCGCGAAGAATACAAGGCGATATTGGACGCCGGGCTGCGCGTGCAGATCGATGATGCATTTCTTCCCTGGACGTATGAGCGCATCGTGCCACCGCTCAGCATGAAGCAGTATCACGATTGGGCGGAATTGCGGATCGATGCGTTGAATCACGCGCTCAAAGGCTTACCCCAAGAGAGAATCCGTTATCACATTTGCTGGGGGAGCTGGAACGCGCCGCATGTTTATGACGTGCCATTGCGCGACATCGTCGACGTGCTGCTGAAGTTGCGCGTAGGTGGTTATCAATTTGAAGCCGCGAACGTACGCCACGAGCACGAATGGAAGGTATGGCAGGAGGTGAAGGTGCCCGACGATCGCGTGCTGATTCCCGGCGTGATTAGCCACGTGACCAACGTGGTGGAGCATCCGGAGCTGGTTGCGGACCGGCTGATGCGATTGGCCAATATCGTGGGACGGGAACGAGTGATGGCGGGATCGGATTGCGGCTTCGCGCAAAGTCCGTTCACGCGGCGCGTGCATCCGACCATTCAATGGGCCAAGCTGAAGGCGCAAGCCGAGGGCGCGAGGATCGCGACTGCAAGACTGTGGGGGCAGACGTCCTCCGCGGCGTAGTTTCAAAAGAGCGGGGCTTGGAGAACGAACGATGGCAAGAATATTAGCAGTCTGCCTGGCGATTGCGTTTACGCTGCCGGCGGAATCCCAGACGTTTAGCATCACGCTGACTGGACAATCCATGATCCGGTCCGACATTCGCGCTCACGCTCCGGCCGCGGTGCCGGTAATCAAGTCGCTGTTGAAGGGCGATGTGATTTTTACGAATTTCGAAACCACCATCGTCGACGAGAAGAAGGGTCAGTCACACATGGACGGCAGGTTCCTCTCCCCGCCGGAAGCGCTGGATGCTCTGCAGTCATTCGGTTTCAATCTAGTGTCGCTATCCAACAACCATGCGTTCGATCTCAAGCTCCCTGGCATTGAGAACACGCTCCAGGAAGCGAAGCGGTTGAATCTGGCTCACGCTGGGACCGGGAACACCATCGATGAAGCCGTCGCGCCCGGTTTGCTGCACACATCGAAAGGCACGGTTGCGCTGGTGGCGATGGCATCCGGATTGATTGATGCAGGAGGGGCCGCCACAGCGACCAGGCCGGGCGTAGACGAGCTGCGTGTGGAAGGGAACAAGCCGAACGAGGAAGATACGCAACGCATTCTGCAAAGCATTCGGAACGCCAAAAAGCAAGCTGACCTGGTGATCGTGTATGAACACAATCACGTGTTCGATAAGCCTTTCCGGACCATCATGCTGGAAGAATTACCGGAGCGGCTGGGGCCGCCCGATTGGCTCAAGAAATGGACGCATGCGGAAGTGGATGCCGGCGCCGATATTATTGTGATGCATGGCGCACCGCTGCTGCATGGCGTGGAGATTTATCACGGCCGGCCAATCTTTTTCGATCTGGGCAATTTCATTTTTCAAGCACCGCCCATGGACATATTGCTGGACGAGCCCATCAACTGGGAGAGCGTGGTGGCGTACGTCGAATTCCGGGGAAAGAATCTGCAATCGGTGAAGTTCCAGCCCGTGGCTCAGAATAAGATTGGCCAGGGCCAGGCGGATACGCACGACGAGCATACCAACAACCTGTTTCTGCAAACACGCGGTTTGCCAACGCCCGCTACGGGCGAGCAGGCGCACTATATCCTAGAGCGCCTGGCTGACCTCTCGCGGCCTTTCGGAACAACCGTGGAAGTGAAGGGAGATACGGCGGAAATTAAATTGAAAGGCGGAAATTAGCCAGGGCGCCGGA
>JBEKLB010000052.1:0-21508 GCA_050010415.1 Bryobacteraceae bacterium
TCCGATGATGTTCTGCCACTGGACACAACGACCCCAGTGCCCATCCACACCAGCAGCGGCCTGGGATGGTTGTTCTTCGCAGCCGCCGCCTTGCTCTTGTTGATTCTCACGCTCATTCACAATTCGTCTTAACGGGAACCTACCAGCTTCCCAAAACCTGTAGCGAACCCAAAAATACTCCTATCCATTTGACGAATAGACACATATTGTCTGGCGGAGGAAGAGGGATTCGAACCCCCGAGCGAGTTACCCCGCTAACGGTTTTCAAGACCGCCGGTTTCAACCACTCACCCATTCCTCCGATTCCTATCCTAGCGGATTTCACCCGCTTGCATTGAGAGACTGGGCCTGGAGTTGTCGGCCCTCGGTGTCGATCGGAGGCGCTCTTTCGACTCGCATTTGGGTTGAAGCGCTGATTTACGAGCGAACGGCGTTTGGCGGGTTGCATGCTCGCTTTCACGTCGTTGAAAAGATCGCTAATCCAAGAACGGAGCTATACATGAGTAGTATCCAAATCACGAAGCATTCCGAGACGTACTGGCGCGTTACATTCGATATTCCGCCACTGAACATATTTGGGCCGGCGAACATTCCGCAGCTTGAGCGGGTGGTGTCGTCGCTCGAAAATGATGACCGCGTCAAAGTAGTGGTGTTCGACAGCGCGGTGGACGGATTCTTTCTGACGCACTACGACTTCCTTGCGCCGCTCGAAGAGTCCACGAAATTTCCTCTGGGGCGGACGGGGCTGCAGCCGTTGCCGGACATGCTGGTCCGATTGAGCCGCACGCCGGTGGTGTCGGTGGCCTTGATTCGCGGGCGCGCTACCGGCGTCGGCAGTGAACTGGCACTGGCGTGCGATATGCGGTTCGCCAGCCTGGAGAAGGCCGTGCTGTCGCAGTGGGAGGTGGGCGCCGGGCTGGTTCCTGGCGGAGGTCCAATGGCCCGGTTGCCGAGACTGATGGGGCGAGGAAGAGCGTTGGAAGTGTTATTAACGGCGAACGATATTGGCGGCGACCTGGCCCAACTCTACGGGTACGTCAATCGGTCTCTTCCCGATACAGAGCTCGATGAGTTTGTCGACCATCTTGCGAAGAGAGTTGCTTCGTTCGACAAACAAGCGATCGCGGAAACCAAGCGGCTGGTAAATGTGGCCAGCCTGCCTGGGGATGAAGAAATTGCGCCTGAATGGGGAGCTTTCCTTGCTTCGCTCGGCAGACCGGCCGCTCGCGAACGCATTGGGAAGCTGATGGACCGCGGCTTCCACCATCCGGGGGACGTGGAGACACGGCTGGGCCAATACCTTGGGGAATTGGGGGATTGAAAGGCAGGACAGCGGCTTCACCGGTGCTGGTAATCCGTGAAGACGTAATCTCTGTTCTTCACTATGGTGTGGCACGCGGCCCCGCACTTGGCGTCGTTCGCTTGCGGGGGCTTGCTGGCCATGGTGCCGGGTTTGAAGGTATCGGATGCAGCGTCATAGTCGAACACTGCATATCCCCACCCTCCGCTGTCGGCGAACCTCTTGCCGTCCTTCACCATGAAGTCGACGTCATGCTGCGTGCCCGGCACCGTCGCAGAGGGGAACGTCTCCAACTTTTTCGGGTTCCAATGGATCTTCGCCAGCTTGGCGCCGTCGGGGAAAGGCTTGCCGTTGCCGGGAGCGCCGGACTGGTAAGCACTGATCATCGCGGGATTCGCGAGGGTGGCCGCAAGAATGCCGCCTCCGTTTTGACTGATGGAGACAACCTGCCAGGACTCGTATCCTCTGAACTCAGAAAACGCGAGCCCTCCCGGCACTTTCAATGTGTACTTGTCCTGCGCAGCCAGCGCCAATACCACCAGAACAGAAAGGCACGCCCCAACCAACACAGTTACTCGGACACCTTTGCGTTTCATATCGAATCTCCTATGGGTGACGAGGGAAGCATTCCATCGGCCATTCCCAAACCGATTGAAAGAAATGAAAATTGAAGATGGGAAGGTCGGCCCGTTGACTCTAAGTGTCAGCGGTCGTCTTGGGTGTCGAAGACAAAACAACCGTTTATGATACAAGGTGCAGTGGATTCTATCCTCACGCTTGACATCGGCAGCTCTTCAGTTAGGGCATTGTTGTTCGGGCTGGACGGTCACGAAATTCCAGGCTTCGAAGCCCGTGTTCCCTATCAGGCGAGTACCAGCGAATCCGGTGGCTGGGAAATCGACGCAGCGAAACTGATTGAGGCTGCGGCGCAGACGCTGGACCAAATCCATTTGCAGATCGAAGCCAAGGGGATGCGGCCGGCGGCGGTTGGAATCGACACATTCTGGCACACCATCCTTGGGGTGTCGGCAGACGGGAAACCGGTTACGCCGGTCCTGCACCCCTTTGATTCGCGCAGCGCAGATGCCGCGAAGAAGCTTGCTCAGCGCATTGATAACGACCGGCAGCACAGCCGTACTGGATGCGTGCTGCACCCGAGTTATCCACCCGCAAAACTGCTGTGGCTTTTTGAAACCCAGCCGGAGACCTTTCGGACCGCCCAGCGGTGGATGAGTTTCGGTGAGTATTTGTTCCTGGAACTTTTCGGAACGGCCAGCTGCTCAACTTCCATGATTTCCGCTTCCGGCTTATGGAATCAGAACGCGAACGAGTATGACCGGGAGATTTTAGAGGCGCTGCCGGTTAAGCCAGCGCAGTTCGCGCCGGTGGACGCCATGGACCAGGAGCAGACCAAGCTTTCGCCTGGTTTCGCCGCACGATGGCCGCAGCTGGACGGCATTCCATGGTTTCCCGCACTGGGCGACGGCGCTTGCGATAACGTCGGCAGCGGTTGTACCAAACGAGATCGTTACGCCCTGATGGTGGGGACCAGCGGCGCGATCCGGGCTTGCGAGCGAGCCGATTCCATCGCAATTCCAAGCGGTTTGTTTTGCTATCGGCTGGACCGTAAGCGATTCGTTCTAGGAGGAGCGCTCTCCAATGGCGGCGAGGTATTTGCCTGGATGCGGAAGACGCTGCAACTGCCGCCAGCGGACGAGTTGGAACGACAGCTTGCCCAGCTTCCCCCGGACATGCACGGGCTCACGATCCTGCCGCTGTTCGCCGGGGAGCGCTCTACCGGGTGGCGCGTGGATGCACGAGCAGCCATCACGGGCCTGGCCGCCAGCACAACGCCGCTTCAGATTCTGCATGCCGCCCTCCAATCGGTGGTCTTGCGATTCCGGAATGTTTATGAACTGATGACCGCGTCGCTTGGTGTGCCCGAGGAAGTAATCGCTTCGGGTGGAGGGCTGCTGCATTCTCCAAGTTGGACCAAGATGATGGCGGACGGGCTTCCCCACGGTGTCACTCCATGCCTGGAACCGGAAGCAACGTCGCGCGGAGCTGCGCTCATGGCATTGGAAAGGATTGGCGCCATCGGGGATATCGGTGATCTCGCGCCTCGGCTGGGAATGCCAGTGATGCCGGATGAATCTAACAAGCGGAGCTACGATACCGCCCTTGAGCAGCAGCACCGGCTATACAACAAATTGTTCCCAGCCTGAAACCTAGTTATTCGCCGGCATTTTCGGGTTCTGGAATTCGTTCGATTTTGCCGAGGAGGAACGCATAACCGGCAATCCCGGCAAGGATGGCGAACGCTGCTGCTATAAACGCACGCGAATAGTCGTTGCGGAAACCGATCAGGTAGCCCGTCACAATCGGCGCGGCGATCGCCGCAATCTGGTTTGCGAAATTCATGATGCTTCCCACCTTAGCCACGCTATCGTGAGGCGCCAACAAAGAGGGGGCGGACCACGCAATGGGAGCGGACGCGGCCAATCCACCGATCGAGATGCTAATCCACACGACGGCAATGATCGGCGTTCTGGTGAAGATGGTCCCAAGCAAACCTAAGCCCATCACCATGCCCCCGATGAGGATGGTCTGCCGGACCAGACTGTCGTTAAACCCTCGGCTTATGAGCTTGTCTACCAGCCAACCGCCGACCACCAGGTCCATTGCGGTAGCGAATAGCCAAGGGATGGACGTGTAGAGCACAGATGCCTGCAGATCCAAGTGCAGGGCGCCTGTAAAGTAACTCGGCAGCCACGTCAAGAGAAGATAGAAGCAGTAGTTATAAGCTGCAAACCCTACTGCCAGCCCCAGCACCTTGCGGCGCTCGAGCAAATAGAGAAGCCCCGCGCCGCTATTCTTTGATTTCTTGTCGGCCAACGCTTCGTTGTCTTTTAAGTATTGGCGCTCCTGTTCTGAAAGCTTCTTGTCATCGCTAGGATTGCGGTACAGGTAGTAGAACGCCAGGAAGAACACAAAACTAGCAACGCCGGTCATCGAAAAACTGAAGCGCCATCCATAGTGGATGAGCAGAATCCCGATGAGCGGCGTACCGATGGCGGTTGAGAATTTTGCCGCCGAATCGAAGATTGCCGTCGCGAGGCTGCGTTCCTGGCGCGGAAACCACATTCCAATGGCCTTGGCGTTGGAGGGAAAGGTTGGCGCTTCGCCAATGCCGAGCAGCAGCCTGGACCCGAAGAACGCCTTCACCCCCGGAGCGTAAGCGCCCGCGAAACAAGCCACGCTCCACAAGATTGCGCTGATGCGGCCCACAGCCTGCACGCCGAAACGGTCGAGCACAACCCCCATCGGAATTTGGAGCGCCGCGTAAGTCCAGTTATAGGCGCTCAACAAATAGCCGAAGGTTATATTGGTGATTCCGAAATCTCTCTCCAGAGCCTGCTTCGCAACCGATAAATTTACCCGGTCGAAGTAATTCACCAGGACGCCGAATGCGAGCAGGAACGCTATCAGCCAACGCCGATGGGGAATGCCTGGACTCGGACGTTTGGCACCGGATTGAGAAGGCGGTAAGTGGAGCACGCTCATTGCTTCAGAACCTTACATCGGTGCGCAAACCGATAACAACTCCACTCGACCGTTGCGGATTGCCTGCTATGGTGTTGAAGTACTGGATGGTCGGCTGCACCGCCAGCCACGGTTTGATCTGCGCCCGGTAGTCGATTGTGTACGCCTTCTCCCAACCAAGCGCATATCCGAGCAATAACTCGTTGAGCTGGCTGTAAGCGTTGCCTGTGCGCGTAGAGACGAAGCCGAATGCCAAATCGTCCACCGTTCGCCGCCGAATAATTCCATGATAGACGCCGCCGGCGGTAATCATCGAGTTCTGCTGGTTCACGGTATTTGGACTGTTATCGTAGGCGAAGGTGACGTCCAACCCGCGGTTGGATCCTACCTCGGCTCGATAGACGGCCTGCGACGCCATGAAGTAATACATATACGACCCTTTGGTTATCAGTCCCGTTAACGGATCGATGAAGATTCCGTTGTAGTTCACGATTCCACCGAACCGGTAAATGCCCGGATAGAGCTTTCGATCCGTTGGTAGCGGCTGGTCGGGGCTCACTGGAGCATCCCAAAGATAGCCGGCCTCCGTCGCGATGACCGGAGAGTTAGCAATCACGAAATGCAAACCGGTAGGATCCTGCTGATAAGGATTCTTGTTGCCGGAGAACACAGCCGATTTAGCGTAGACTCCGTGGATGGGACGCTCGTTGGCGCGAAAGCCGTCCAGACGAATGTAAGCGGCCGGCACACCGGCAGGGTTGAAGGTCAAGTAGGTAGCGTTGAATATGTTGCCCAACGCATAGTTTAATGGCTCGATGGTATACGACGAGCCGTACTCCTGGTTACCAAAGAAGTCCCACCCCGCCATTTGCCCGGCCCGTAGAGTGACGATGCCATCGGCATATTGCTTCTGCACCCAGAACGAATCCATGCGAAAGACGTGCACGCTGTCCAGGCCGCTGGGATTTGCATAGCTCCCCAGTTGCGCGCCGATGTTGTTGCCAGTCTGCCAGAGTCCTGTTGCGTGAAAGCTCAAATCATGATGCGAACCAGTGAGTTTGTCAAAATCGATGTCGAGGGTGCCGCGAATTCGGGTGAACGCGGCCGGCTGATCCGAAAGACCGCCATGCACGACGCCAAAAGAATCCGTCGTGTTTTCGATGTTGTATGTTATTCCCTTCTGTGCGAGCCAGGAGCGAAAGCCGAACATGTCGCCGAATAAATAGTTACGGTCGTTGGCGGCATTGGGCTCGGCATAGTTTGTCTCCAGGTGATACTGCGCCGAGCATCTGCACGCGAAAACGAGAATTCCAATAGCAAGGTGTTGAATCTTTGTGTGTCGAATCATGGACATCAGTTTTTCCTTTCCGGTCAAGCCATCCTAAGTTGCGACCAGCGAATTGCCCGACACAAGGGTGGAGGCACGGAGACAACCGATTGCCGCCCCTTGTTAATAAAGGAGATAGAGCGATGGCAGGGTACCGGTTAGTCTAGAGGCTGCCTTCTGGCTTGGCAGTAGACCGACATTTGTCTCAATTCAGTTACCGCCTGCTCGATGCCGGAAGATGGACTAAGTCAGCAGAAGGTAGCGGCTAAGTTCCCGCGAAGTGCATCGAATCAGGAGTGATGCTTTGATTGCCCAAACTTTGATTGCCCAAACAGTGAGGGATGGCTAAATGACGAACAAGGAACAGAAGCCGACCTGGATTTCAACTGAGGGAGCGACGTCTCCACTCGGTGTTAGCTGGGTGGAGAATGAACAGGCATTCAATTTCGCCGTCTTCTCCGAACACGCCGAGAGTGTAACGCTGATGTTGTTCGGTCTGGATGATCTTGTTCATCCCTCTTTCACGTTTGTGTTCGATTTCCTCCGCAACAAGTCGGGACCAGTCTGGCATTGCCGGATACCCGCTACGACAATGGGCTCCGCCCGATACTATGCCTATTCGGCCTCGGGCCCGGATCTGGACGGCGTACGCAGTTTCGATCCGCAGAAATTGTTGCTGGATCCCTACGCGCGCTGCGTATTCTTTCCGGAGGCTTTCGACCGGACGCTGGCGATGCGCGAGGGCTCGAATGCCGGCAAAGGCCCACTGGGGGTGATTCCTGCGCGCCAGACGTTTAGCGATGAGCTAGCCTCATCGTACGCAACACCGCACCACGAATCCGGCGCGATCATTTACGAACTGCATGTTCGGGGATTCACCAAGCACGCCTCCTCTGGCGTAGATCCGGCTCGCGCCGGGACCTTTGATGGTCTGGTGGACAAGATTCCTTACTTGAAGGAATTGGGAGTCACGATTGTGGAACTCATGCCGATCTTTCAACGCGACCCGGAGGATGAGGATTACTGGGGCTATATGCCGCTGAATTTCTTCTCGCCCCATGGCGCCTATGCCAGCCAGTGGCAGTCCTGCAATCAGCACGAAGAGTTTCGCACCGTGGTTGAAGCGCTTCATGCGGCAGGTATCGAGGTGATTCAGGATGTGGTCTACAACCACACCGCCGAGGGCGATCATCGGGGGCCGACCTACAGCTATAAGGGGCTGGACAACCGCGAGTATTACATGATGACGGCAAGCCCAGCGAGCCCTTATGCCAACTACGCAGGGACAGGGAACACTCTAGATGCGGCCAGTCCGATTGTCCGCCAAATGATCTTGGACAGCTTGCGCTACTGGCGCCGCGAAATGCGGGTCGATGGGTTTCGTTTTGATCTGGCGTCAATCTTCAGTAGAAATAGGGACGGTTCGCTCGATTGGGACAGCCCTCCGATCTTCAGCGAAATCGCGGCCGCTCCCGAGCTGCGCGACGTCCGGCTGATTGCCGAGCCATGGGATGCAGCCGGGGTCTATCAATTGGGCCGCAGTTTTCACGGCGTCAGTTGGTTTCAATGGAACGGGAGATTTCGGGATGACATCCGCCGATTCATCAAGGGCGATTCCGGCACGGTGCCAAACCTCATGCGTCGCTTATATGGGAGCGACGATTTCTTCCCGGACGATCGGGCCCACGCGTACCACGCATCCCAGACGGTTAATTACGTGACCAGTCATGATGGCTTTACGCTTTACGACCTGGTCTCCTACAACACGAAGCGCAACTGGGCGAACGGTCAGCAAGATCAGGACGGCATGGATCAAAATGATAGCTGGAACTGTGGCAGCGAGGGAGATGACGACCTTCCGCCGGAGGTGCTGGCGTTGCGACGGAAGCAAATCAAGAACTTTTGCTGCCTGCTCATGCTCTCAAACGGGACGCCGATGTTCCGTGCCGGCGACGAATTCATGCACACCCAACGCGGCAACAACAACCCCTACAATCAGGACAATGAAATCAGCTGGCTGGATTGGGACCGCTGCCGTCAGAATCAGGATATTTTCCGTTTCTTCCAGCGGATGATTGCCTTTCGGAAATCGCACCCTTCCCTCTGCCGAAGCCGCTTTTGGCGGAGCGATGTCCTCTGGTACGGCGTGGACGGGCCGGCAGACACATCCCAAGACTCGCACAGTCTGGCGTATTTTCTGTCCGGAGCCTCCGAGAATGACGACGACGTATACGTGATGATCAACGCCTACTGGCAGAGGCTGACGTTTAAGATTCAGGAAGGGACGCCGGGCGAGTGGTCAAGGGTGGTGGATACCAGTCTTCCCGCCTCCGATGACTTCGTGGAAGCGGGCCTTCCCATCCAACGCGCCGACTATGATGTTGAGGGACGTTCGATAGTGGTTCTGGTTCGCCCCAAGTCTAAATAAACGCCTGGGCGCTTTTCAGGGAGCCGGCTGCCGCGCGATCGGCCAGCAGCAGAGCCTGTTCGCGGCGGACGCGGCCGGCTGGAATGGACTGATCTCCATCCACCAGGCGACGAAGCATTTCCACTTTCTCGCTTCCGGTCACAACCCAAAGCACTCGCCGGGCACGATTGAGCACCGGATAGGTCAACGTCATCCGGCGCCGGCCTTGGTAGATTCCCGTTAAGGCGACGTCGGCGTTGGTGACATTGAGCACCGGGTCCGCCGGCACCAGCGACGCGGTGTGGCCGTCCGGTCCAAGACCGAGGTGAACCAGATCGAGAATCGGCGGCGAACCGGCGAATTCCTGCAACGTGGCAGCGTACTGACGGGCAGCAGCGTCTGGATCGGGCGATTCTACAGGCATCGCATGGACGTTTTCCGGCGGAAACGAAACATGGCTCAGAAAACTTTCACGCAAGTGCGTGAGATTTCGATCCAGGTCTCCGTCCGGTGCGATGCGTTCGTCCACTTGATACAAGTGCACATTGGTCCATGCCAGATCTTCGTTCGCGAGGGCGCGCAGCATGATCCATGGGGTATGGCCGCCGCTGACAGCCAAAGCGTATCGGCCGCGAGCGGCGAGGGCTGCGCGAGCATCAGCGGCAATAGTGGCTGCGGCCTGGCGCGCCACCGAATCGGCATCGCCGAGGACCTCAAGCTGCATGGCTGGTCCCAACCGGCTTGCTGACACGGAAATCTTCCTGGTCCGTGGCAGCGGGATTGTGCCAGCCCTCGGGAGGTGAGACCTTCGCAACCTCATCGGGGCCCCAGGTACCCTTGTTGTATTCGTAAATCGGCGTCGCGGCTTTGAGCGCCGGATCGATGATGCGCCACGCTTCTTCGACATAATCTTCGCGGGCGAACAACGTCGCTTCGCCGGTCATGGCATCGCCCAGAATTCGTTCGTACGCATCCATCTCCGACGGGCTGGGATGGCTGCTTGCGATGATCTCCACCGATTCGGTGTCCATACGTTCGTCCGGACCCAAGACAGCCGCACCCAGCGCAACGGTCATTTCGGGGCTGATGCGGAAACGCAGGTGGTTCCTGGTGGTGGATCCCTGCCTGAGACTCATGGGAGGGGTCCGGAACCGCGCCAGGACTTCGGTGCAAGTGACCGGCAGATTTTTCCCCGCGCGCAGGTAAAAGGGCACTCCCTTCCAGCGCCAGGAATCCACCTGGAGCTGCAGCGCCGCGAACGTTTCAACCTTGGAATCGGGCGCGACGCCCTTTTCTTGCCGGAATCCGGCGAACTGCCCCCGGATCAGGTGGCTGGCCTCGATGGGCGGGATCGCCTTCAGCACTTTCACCTTCTCATCGCGAATGGTCTCACTGTCGATTCGGGCCGGAGGCTCCATGGCCAGATTACACAAGATCTGGAAGAGATGGTTCTGGATGACGTCGCGAATAGCACCGGTTTGATCGTAGAAACCGCCGCGTCCTTCGACACCGAACGATTCCGCCATGGTGATCTCGATACTTTCAATGTAGTTTCGATTCCAGAAAGGCTCCATGAATGCATTCGCAAAGCGAAACACAACCACATTGTTCACCGGCCGCTTACCCAGGTAGTGGTCGATGCGAAAGATAGACGGCTCGGGGAAGACGCGATGCAAGGTTTTGTTGAGCTCCAGCGCGGAATCCAGATCGTGTCCGAACGGCTTCTCCACAATGACACGGCCATTCTGCGCGCCGCCTGCATTGGCCAGCTGCTCGACCACCTTTTCGAACAAGGACGGCGGGATGGCCAGATAAAACGCTGGCCGTTCGGCGCCGTTCAGCTCTTTCCGAAGCGCTTGAAACGTTGCGGGATCGCCATAGTCGCCATCCACATAACGCAGCAGACCGTTCAGTTTGTCGAAAGCCGCCGGATCGATGCCGCCGTGCTCTTTCAGGCTGTCGTGCGCCCGCGCGCGAAGGTTGTCGAGGTTCCATCCATTCTTGGCCACGCCGATCACAGGGACATTCAGATGGCCGCGCTTCACCATGGACTGAAGCGCGGGGAAAATTTTCTTATATGCCAGATCGCCGGTGGCGCCGAAAAACACGAAGGCATCGGAATGGTTGTCGCTCATTGCAGTTTCCTTTCCTGGCTCACTTGCCGGCGGCCTTCTCCAGGTGGCCGCCGAATCCAAAGCGCATCGCAGATAGCACCTTATCCTGATAGTCCGCTTCGCCGCGTGAGCTGAACCGTTGATAGAGCGCGGCGGAAAGAACGGGCACCGGAACGGCCTCGTCGGTAGCCGCCTTGACGGTCCATCGGCCCTCTCCGGAATCCGACACGCGCCCGGCGAATTCAGCCAGAGACGGGTCTTTCACCAGGCTCGCGGCGGTCAGGTCGAGCAGCCAGGACGCGATTACGCTGCCACGCCGCCAGACCTCCGTGATGTCCTTCAAGTTGAGGTCGAACTGATAGTGTTCCGGATCGCGCAAAGGCGTGGTCTCCGCGTCACTGGTGCGTTCCTGCTTTCCCACGTTGGCGCTCCGCAGGACACCGAGCCCTTCGGCGTACGCCGCCATGATGCCATACTCGATGCCGTTGTGCACCATCTTGACAAAATGGCCCGCGCCGTTCGGCCCGCAGTGCAAATAACCCTGGTCGGCGGTGCCGTCCTGCGCCTGGCGTCCGGGCGTAGGCGGGATGTCACCAGGGCCGGGAGCCAGCGTCGCGAGAATCGGATCGAGGCGTTTGACCGTGGCGGTTTCACCGCCGATCATCATGCAGTAACCTCGCTCCAGACCCCACACGCCGCCACTTGTTCCGACGTCGACGTAATGAATCCCTTTCGACGCCAAATCCTTGGCGCGCCTCATATCATCGATGTAATAGGAATTTCCGCCGTCAATCAGGATGTCCCCGCGCTCCAGGTGAGGCAAAAGACTTGCTATCGTGTCGTCAACGGCGGCGGCCGGCACCATCAACCAGAGGGCCCGAGGTTTTTCGAGCTTCGCGATCAGTTCCTGCAGCGAGGAGCTCCCCGCCGCTTTTTCTTGTACCAGGTCGCTTACCGCTTTCTGGGACATGTCGAAGACCACGCACTGGTGCCCTGCTCTCAGGAGCCGGCGCACCATGTTTGCTCCCATTCTTCCAAGACCGACCATTCCAAGTTGCATAATTTACCCCTTGAGCTTGCGATACCGCCGTATCAGGTTGTTCGTTGAGCTGTCGTGACTGGGCGCCGGCTCTGTCCCGCCTTCGAGCTCCGGAATGATTCGCTGCGCCAGCGCCTTACCAAGCTCGACACCCCACTGATCGAACGAGTTGATATTCCATATCGCGCCCTGCGTGAACACGCTGTGCTCATAGAGCGCGACCAGTTTGCCGAGACTCTCTGGAGTCAGCTGATCGGCAAGAATGGTGTTCGACGGGCGGTTGCCTTCGAATACGCGGTGCGGCGCCAGCCAATCGGGCGTGCCCTCGGCTTTCACTTGTTCGGGAGTCTTTCCGAACGCCAGCGCTTCTGTTTGGGCAAAGACGTTCGCCAGCAGCATGTCGTGATGGCGGCCGATCGGATTCAGCGTTTTTGTGAACGCGATGAAATCGCAAGGGATCAAGCGGGTGCCCTGATGAATCAGCTGATAGAAAGAATGTTGGCCGTTGGTCCCTGGCTCACCCCAATAGATTGGCCCTGTCGCGTAATCCACCTTGGTCCCATCAAGCGTGACGTGCTTTCCGTTGCTCTCCATCGTCAACTGCTGTAAGTAGGCTGGAAATCGCTTGAGATATTGCTCGTAAGGCAACACCGCCACCGTCTGCGCCCCAAAGAAGTCGTTGTACCAGACGGCCAACAGCCCCATGAGCACCGGCAGGTTTTTCTCGAATGGAGCGGTACGGAAATGTTCGTCCATCTGGTGGAATCCCTGCAACATTTCGCGGAAATGGTCTGGTCCGATGGCCAGCATGGTCGAAAGACCGATCGCCGAGTCCATGGAGTACCGTCCACCAACCCAATCCCAGAAGCCGAACATGTTCGCGGTATCGATGCCGAACTTGGTCACTTCCGCCGCGTTAGTGGATACGGCGACAAAGTGCTTAGCGATCGATGTCTCGTCGCCGCCCAGCCCCGCCAGCGCCCAATCTCTGGCCGAGTGAGCATTCGTCATGGTCTCGAGCGTGGTGAACGTCTTCGAGGAAATAATGAAGAGCGTCTCGGCGGCATCCAGGTCCTGGACAGCTTCCGCAAAATCGGTCCCATCGACATTGGAGACGAAGCGGAATTGCATACCGCGGTCGCTGTAATGTTTGAGCGCCTCGTAAGCCATCACGGGTCCCAGGTCGGAGCCGCCGATCCCGATGTTGATGACATTGCGTATGCGGTTGCCGGTGTGCCCTTTCCACTCACCACTCCTGACGCGATCGGAGAAAGCCGCCATGCGGGCGAGCACAGCATGCACCTCGGGGACCACGTTCTGGCCGTCGACCTCAATGGAGGTTCCCTCCGGCGCCCGCAGAGCCACGTGCAAAACCGCGCGCTTCTCGGTGACGTTGATCTTATCCCCGCGGAACATCGCATCGATCCGCGAACGCAAGCCCGATTCGCCCGCCAGATCGAGCAGAATCTTGATGGTTTGATCGGTGATGCGGTTTTTCGAGTAATCGAGAAAGATCCCCGCCGCATCCAGCGTCATTCGCTCCCCGCGTCCGGGATCGTCCGCGAACAGGCTCCGCAGGTGCACTTCGCCGATCTTCTTATAGTGTGCCTGCAGCTTCTTCCAAGCCGCCCTCTTCGTAAGTGGTTCGAGAGCCTGCTCCGCTTGTGTTTGTGGTGTCGTGTCCAAAATAGCCTCGTTCACCTGGTAGCCGCCGTCTTGAGAGCGGTGCTCTTGGATTCGATCACCCCCATGAGTTCGTTCCAGGACTGGACGAAGGATTTTGCCCCCTCTTCCTGAAGCTGAACAGCCAGCGCATCGACATTGATTCCGGCAGCGGCAAACCTAGCCAAAACCGCTTCTGAGTCGCCGCCGTCCGCGGCTAAGATCGTGCCGACATCACCGTGATCGGCCAGGGCGTTCAATGTGCCATCCGGCATAGTGTCAACGGTCAACGGCGCCGCGAGAGCCTTGACATAGAGGATGTCGGATGCCGCGGGATCCTTGGTTCCAGTGCTGGCCCATAGCAGCCGCTGGGGCTGCGCGCCGAAATTCATCACACGCTGCCAGCGCGCCGAGTTAAGCTGTTGGCGATACGCCTTGTAGGCTCGCTGGGCGACGGCGATGCCGAGTTTTTCTCGCAGAGCTTCGGGCGCCTTGCCAGTCACTGCCACGTCCCAGCGGCTGATGAACAGCGAGGCGACAGACCCGACCAAGGGATTGAGCCCTTGCTCGATGCGCCGCTCTATGCCTCGCAGCACGGCTTCAGAAGCAGCCAGGTATTGCTCGCGTGAGAACAGCAGAGTAACGTTGATCGGGATGCCGCCGAAAATCGCTTCTTCAATGGCCGGCAGACCTTCCTTCGTTCCGGGGATTTTGATGAACAGGTTCGCGAGCGCCGCACGCGCGTACAGATCCTTGGCGGCGGCGATTGTTCCGGCGGTATCGCGAGCCAGCAATGGCGAAACTTCCAGGGAAACCCACCCGTCGACGCCATTGGTTCGGTCGTGAATGGTTTGAAACAACCCCGCGGCCCGCGTGATGTCCTCGAGCGCCAGCTCGAAGAACAGCGCTTCGCCCGATTTGCCCCGCATTAGTTTCTCGCGGATGGCGGCGTCGTATGCCGAGCTGTTCTTGATCGCATGATCAAAGATGGTGGGATTTGATGTAAGTCCCGTGACGGACAGCCCGTCGATGTAACGTTTAAGCGTTCCGCTATCCAGCAGATCGCGTGTAATGTTATCCAGCCAGATACTCTGACCCAGATTGTGGAGCGCTTCTGTCGCTTTCATCGTGAAACAACCTCCGTGGTTTTCTCTATGCTTTGAGTCCGCTCGATGTCCAATCGATGCGCGGAATTTGTCAGCTCGCGGAGCCGCTCGAAAGCCGGACCCGAGAGCATTTCTTCCGTCGACCGCCATTTCCAATTTCCGGATGGGCGGCCCGGAACATTTATTCGAGCTTCATTCCCCAGGTTCAGTACATCCTGGAGCGGCGCCATCGCCAGCGCTGCCCGGGAAAACCAAGCCGCCTCCATCAGGGCAGGCGTAACGTCGCCGGGTTGCCCCTCGGACCGCTTCAAATACCGCCATACGTTTTGACGCTGCTCCGGCGGCAAAGCTTCAAACCAGCCGCGAGTGGGGGGATTATCGTGCGTGCCCGTGTAGACCACCGTGTTACTCACGTAGTTGTCTGGCAGGTGGGGGTTGTCGGGATGGCCATCGAACGCGAATTGAAGGATGCGCATACCGGGCAGGCGGAACTGGTCCCGCAGCGCGTAGACATCATTGGTAATCATTCCCAGGTCTTCGGCGATGAAGGGCAAAGCGCTCAATTCCTTCTGAACCGCCAGGAATAAGCCGGCAGCCGGCCCCGGCACCCACTGGCCGGTTTGCGCTGTTTGAGCGCCGGCGGGCACGTGCCAGGCAGCGACGAAGCCGCGGAAATGATCCAGGCGAATGACGTCGACGTGCTTCAGGAGCGCGCGCAAACGGTAAATCCACCAGTGGTAGCCGGAATCGCGATGGGCGTCCCAGTTGTAAACAGGATTACCCCAGAGCTGTCCTTGCGCGCTAAAGTAATCGGGCGGCACACCAGCCATGAAGCGCGGCCTGTGCTGCTCATCCAACAGGAAGAGCTCCGGGTTGGCCCACACGTCGCTGGAATCTGGAGAGACGAAAAAGGGTAGGTCGCCGATCAAGCTTAAGCCCTTGCTGTGCGCGTGCTCCTTTAGGCGGTCAGCTTGACGGAATGACAGGAATTGGGCAAAGCACACTAATCCGATTTGATCCGCCAGCTCCTGCCTGGCTCTGTCGAGCGCCGCCTGCTGCCGGTCGACGAACTCTTTCGGCCAATCCAAGTAGTAGGCCCCGCTGAACTTAGCCTTGAGCGCCCGGAACAGCGCATAGTCATTCAGCCAGTGCGATTGATCCTGGCAGAACTGTTCGAAAGCGGGTCGCAGGTCGGCTTGCCCTCCGGCGTTGAAGTTGGTCCAGGCGGTCTTCAGAAGCTGGAGCTTGAAAGGGATGACGGCGTCGTAGTCGACTTCAGTTTGCGAAAACGAATGAGTTGGGAAGTCGCGCGACTGCAGGAGCCCATCCTCGATGAGCCAGTCCGGGCTGATGACCAGTTCATTTCCGGCGAAAGATGACAACGGCTGATATGGTGAGTTGCCGTAACCGGTGGGCCCGAGCGGCAATGCCTGCCACCAGCCCTGGCCGGATGCGGCAAGACGGTCGATCCATAAGGTCGCAGCCGGGCCGATATCGCCAATACCGTGAGGCGACGGCAATGACGTCACGTGCAACAGTAAGCCAGAAGCACGGTCATTGAGCATTGCGTCTGATGCTGGGCAATCGTAGGACCACCAGGAGAATTGGCTTTGCGTGCGTCGGATTTCAAGCTTGACGCCGAGTGACCGTGAGACCGAGTCGGCCCCGGCGTGACGGAAACTCGACATTTCGGCACTACCAGCCGCGGGCGGACATGGTATTTCGCCTTTTCAGGGAGATCAACCGCTCGGCCAGCCCACTAATGGTCGTGTGCGGGATTGCCGGATTTGTAACCACCGCGCCTGAGGGGCAGGCCATCGAGATCCTGGGGCGCATGGCCGATGCAATCCGCCACCGCGGCCCGGACGATTTTGGCTTCTATCACGATCCGTGGGCGCATCTCGGCCAGCGGCGGTTGGCCATCGTCGACGTCCAGGGCGGCCATCAGCCGATGAGCGACAAATCCGGTGCACTGTGGATCACGTTCAACGGAGAGATTTACAACCATGCGGCCCTGCGGCCAGCGCTCGAACAGGCCGGTCATCGCTTCGATACTCGTTCCGATACCGAAACCATCCTGCATGCTTACCAGGAGCATGGCGCGGATTGCCTGCGGCTGTTGCGCGGCATGTTTGCCTTCGCCATCTGGGACACCAGGCGGCAACGGCTCTTCTGCGCGCGGGACCGGCTGGGCATCAAGCCTTTCTACTACTACTGGGACGGGCGGCTTTTCGCATTTGCGTCCGAGATTAAGGCTCTGCTGGAGCACCCAGCGATTTCGCCGGTTCTAAATGAAGACGTGCTGCCCGAAATGCTGGCGTTCGGCTATACCAGCAGCCATCACACGCTGTTCGGAAATATTCGCAAGCTCATGCCGGCTCATCGCATGCTGCTGGATGTCGGCAGTGCGCAGCCGGAACTGAGGTGCGAACGCTACTGGGAGATTCCTTTGGGCGACGGCCGCCAGCAGGATTTCGACCAGCAGGAGTGGATCCCCGAGACCCGGCGGCGATTGGAAGCTTCCGTTGAGATGCATCTGATGAGCGACGTCCCGCTCGGAGTGTTGCTCAGCGGCGGCGTGGATTCGAGCGCTATCGCAGCCCTGGCGCAGCGTGCTATCTCACGGCCGGTGGAAACGTTCGCGGTAGGCTACTCGGAAGCCAAGTTCAGCGAATTGAGTTACGCGCGGCAAACGGCGAGCGCTCTGGGTGCGAATCACCGCGAGACGGTTATCGGGATCGACGATTTCTTTGGCGCGTTGGGCAAGCTGATCTGGCACGAAGATGAGCCGATTGCGTGGCCATCCAGCGTGCCGCTCTATTTCGTTTCGAAACTGGCGGCGCAGCATGTGAAGGTGGTTCTGACCGGAGAAGGCAGCGACGAACTGTTCGCCGGCTACGAGCGCTATCGATGGCTGGGTCTGAACGAGCGCTGGGCGGCGCGCTATGAAACTGTTCCAGCAGGCATTCGGCGCGCGGTTCGCGAGTGGATCGCGATCTCGCCCCTGCTCGGCGCGGGATTACGCCGCAAGCTACGCCATACGGTGCTGGGCCGCGATCTTGGGTTCGAATCATTATTCCTTGAGAATTTCTATTACGCCTTCGCGGGCGCCCAGCACGAAAACTATATGCGCTACTGGAACGCACGGCCCGAAGCGTCTTTGCTGGCGCGCACGCTGTATGCGGACCAGCACACCTATCTCGTCGAGCTGCTCATGAAGCAGGACCAGATGAGCATGGCGGCGTCCATCGAGAGCCGGGTGCCATTTCTGGATCACACGTTGGTCGACTTCGCCGCGCGAATTCCGGATCGCCTCAAGATTCGCGGCCGCACGCAAAAGCATGTCCTCAAGGCCGCCATGAGCGATTTGCTGCCGCGCGGCATCCTACACCGCAAAAAGATGGGGTTTCCCACGCCTCTGGCGCGATGGCTGCGCGATCCGAGGGCCGAGCCCTTCTACACCGCCTTGCGCTCGGCGGACGGCCTGGTGGCAGCTCACTTCGACCTCGGCGAGGTGGACGCTCTCATCGAAGCTCATCGTTTGGGACGGGAAGACGCCACCGATCGCATCTGGCGGCTTCTCAACCTCCAGATTTGGGGCGATCTGTTTCTCACCGGCCGGCGCGAGCGGGTGTGGGCCGGGTCGGCGGCCCACGCATGAAGATCCTGTGGGTGAAAGCCGATTTTCTGCATCCCACCAACGGCGGGGGGCAGATCCGGACGCTCGAAACCCTGAAGTGGCTGCACCGGCGGCACGAGATCCATTTCGCCGCGCTCGATTTGCCGGAGCCTGGCGCGGGCTTCCGCCACAGCTCGGAATATTGCACGAAAGCATATCCGGTATCGCATCCCGTCCCGCAAAAGAGCGGACCGCGTTACTGGGCGGAACTGGCGGCCGGCACGTGGAAGAGCGTGCCGCTCCCCGTGCTGCGCTACCGGTCACCGGCCTTGCTGCGCCTGGTAGAGGTCCTCACCCGCCTGGAGAGCTTCGACGCCATCGTGTGCGATTTTCTCTCATCGGCGGCCAACATCCCGCAGCTCGGCAACGCGGTGCTGTTCCAGCATAACGTGGAGTCGGCCATCTGGAAGCGGCACACCGAACAGGCCCCCACTCCCTGGCATCGAGCATTTTCGAGGGCGCAATACGAAGGGATGCTGCGCTACGAAGCCGAAGTTTGCCGCACGGCAAAGAACATCATTGCGGTGTCGGACGCCGATGCCAGCGCCATGCGATCGCTCTACGGCGCAACCAGGGTTTCGTCCGTTGCTACCGGAGTCGATATCGAGTATTTCGCTCCGCCGCGAACCATGCTGACAACCAGGCAAGACTTGATGTTTCTCGGCGCAATGGACTGGCGGCCGAACATCGAAGGCTTGACCTGGTTCGCCGGCCACGTTCTGCCTTTAATACGCGCGCGCCGGCCGGGCTGCTCGTTGGTTGTGGTGGGACGCTGTCCGACGGCGCAAGTCCGTAGCCTGGCCGCGAACGACGACCAGATCCACGTTACAGGCACAGTGGACGACGTGCGCCCGTATCTATGGGAATCGGCAGTGTCGATTGTGCCGCTGCGCATCGGCGGGGGCACGCGCTTGAAAATCTACGAAGCGATGGCCGCGAAGGTGCCGGTGGTATCGACCTCCGTGGGCGCCGAGGGCCTGGACATTCGCGATGGCGAGAACATCGCGATCGCCGACTCAGCCCAGGACTTCGCGGATCGCTGCCTCGAATTGCTCGCCGACTCCGATGCGCGACGACGTATGGCCGCGAACGCGTGGGAAACCGTTTCAGCATGTTATTCTTGGCAGGTAGTGTCCAGCCACTTCGAAAAACTCCTGCAATGATCCCGTTTTTAGACCTCGGCGCGCAATACCGCGAGCTGAAACCAGAAATCGACGCGGCTGTGATCCGCGTGTTGGAAAGTGGCCAGTTTGTAGGCGGCCAGGAAGTTACCGCGCTCGAGGAGGAATTCGCGAGCTATTGCGGCGCGCGGCATGGCGTGGCCGTCAATTCCGGAACCAGCGCGTTGCATCTGGCCTTGCTCGCGGCCGGCATTCAACCCGGCGACGAAGTGATCACGGTTCCCTTCACGTTTTACGCGACGGTGGCCGCTATCGGGTACGTTGGCGCGACGGCGGTTTACGTCGATATCGATCCGGCGACGTTCAACATGGACCCCGCCAAGATCGAATCCGCGATCACGGAGCGGACCCGGGCTATTTTGCTGGTGCATCTTTATGGGCAGTGCGCGGACATGGATCCGATTCTCGACATCGCGCGGCGTCACAAATTGATCGTGATTGAGGATGCTGCGCAGTCTCACGGCGCCGAGTACCGCGGCCGGCGCGCGGGCGGCATCGGCGACATCGGATGCTTCAGCTTTTATCCGACCAAGAATCTGGGCGCGGCCGGCGAGGGCGGCCTCTTGACCACCAATCATGCGGAGTACGCGCGCATGGCGGCGCTGCTGCGAAGTTGGGGCGAAGAACAGCGCTATCGTCCAAGCTTGAAAGGTTTCAATTATCGCCTGCCATCCATGCAAGCTGCCATTCTGCGGGTGAAGCTGCGCCGTCTGGAAGCGTGGACTGAGGCGCGGCGCGCGCGAGCGGCGGAATACGATCGCTTGCTCGAAGGCTCCAGTGTCACGCGGCCGCACAAAATGAAAGACTCCCGGCACGTTTATTGTCTCTACACCATTCGCGCAGCCGATCGCGACGCAATGCAGAAAGGTTTGCAAGCGGCAGGGATACAGACGGCGGTTCACTATCCTCTGCCGATTTACCTTATGCCTGCTTACGCCGACGCGCGATATAAGGCGGGTGATTTTCCGGTGGCGGAGGCTTGCGCCAACACCGTGCTGAGTTTACCGCTGCATTCCAACCTGAGCGCGTCACAAGTGGAACAAGTGGCCGCGCGGGTGTGTGAATTATCGCCGGCGGGAGTTCAAGAAACCATCCTTTCCTGACGATAAACGTCAGTATGGGAACCACCAGTAGCAGTTTGGGATCCTCCAGCGGATCGAGCGCTGCCAGCGCAGCCAGCACCACCGCTCCAATTTATTTCACTGGCCTGAGCAGTTTCTCGAGCGACTTCCAGAGCATCATCCAGCGCGCCGTTCAAATCGCGGATATCCCCGTAACAAATTTGCAGAACGAGCAGGCCACGAACACCGCTGAGGACAACGCGCTGACTGCGCTGGAGCCCGGTGTAAGCGCGGTAGGCGCGGATGTCATGGCTTTGGGCACGCTGGCCAGCACGCAAGGGCTGTCGGCGTCGAGCTCGGATTCGAGCATAGTTTCAGTGGTAAACACAGGGGCCACGGCACCGGCCACCTACACCGTCTCCGATATCACAACGCTCGCGTCAGCCGCGTCGGAAACGTCTTTGCAAGGCTATTCGGCGACGCAATCCGTATCCACCAGCGGACTAGTGAATCTGGTGCTGGGCTCCAATACTTATCAGCTCAATCTCACTGCATCGGCCGAGAATAACATCGCGGGTCTCGCGCAGGCCATCAATAGCGCCAACGCGGGTGTGAATGCCACGGTGTTGACCGCAGGTTCCACGGACTATCTCAGCATTTCGGCGAGCAACACGGGAGCCACAACCCTGCAATTGAATAATGTCACGCCGGCGGATTTGATCAGCAGCACGGGCAGCGGAACGGAAACCTCGTTACAAACTTACACTGACGCAACCACCGCAACGGTGTCGGCGAATGGAGAGGTTCAGTTGGTGGTTGGATCTCAGGATTATGCTCTCGATGTGAGCGGAAGCGACAACAATCTGAACGGCTTGGCGCAGGCTATCAATGGCGCCGACGCAGGTGTGATGGCCACTGTTACAGGCAGCGCGGGAGCTTACTCTCTTTCTCTCTCCGCATCTGGGCCCACCACCATCCAGCTCAATGATCTTCAAAGTCCGACCAACCTGATTTCGAACACCAATCAAGGCTCCAACTCCAACTTCGAATTAAACGGCATTCCCATCACCGAGTCGACCAACAACATCA
>JBEKLB010000053.1:0-21499 GCA_050010415.1 Bryobacteraceae bacterium
GAATTGATCCCGGTTGTGGCGTAGTAGATGTGCAGCCAGGGATTCAGTGGCGCAATGTGTACGCCATCGCCGTGCATGCCCACCTGAATGCCGTGGTCCAGGATGGTTCGAAACGGCGGACCAGCAACCACCTTGGAGTCCGATGACGTCACCCAACGGAACGCTCCCATCTCCACACCGCAGCCCAGCGCCTTCAGGCGAGTGAGCAGATCGGCGTTCACCTCGGGAACGTGATGAACCACCCAGCGCAGCTTGGTGATGTCGTTCTCTTTGTTAACGGCCTCCCATTCCTCCACCACCTGCTTCAGGCCCGCCAGATTCTGAACGGCGTTTTCATTGCGCCAACCGGCTTGTCCCACCAGATGCTGCGCGTCTCGCCACGCTGCGCCGCTATTCAGGGGAGCGGCCCATTCGCCGATGCCGCCGGTGCGCAGCATGTCGTCGCCAAAAAATGGGAATTGGTTACGGAGACGTTCCTTCAACTCAGGCAACTGCGGGTCGGCTTGATTCTGCAGGAAATTCATCTGCAGGCGCACGATGGTCCGGCCCTCGCGATGCAGCGCGAGCCACGCATCGTACATGCGGTACTGATCGAGGTTCGAGAGGATCTGGTTTGGATGCAGCGGGCCCGGAGTCGGGAACAGCACCTGATCCAGGTGCGAGGTCAGGCCCACGCTGGCGGAGTAACGCATGGCATCCAGTGTGCTGCGTTGCTTGTCGTCGAAGGTCTGCATATGGCGCAGAAGAAATAGCGCCGAAGCCGACGGACCACCCCCGGTGAATCCTGCCGCGGCGATGGCGCCGTTCGGGGCTACGCTGATCTTCTTGATGTCGGGATGCACGGGCGGCGCCGCATCGGCGGCGTCGAAAAACTTCTTGCCCAGGGTGTTGGTAGCGGCGGGACCGGTGAAGCGCTCGTATAAGAGCACCGGGCGATCGGGAACCGCTTCGTCCAACTCGGCGAGCGTGGGGTGACGATGTTCGGCCCATTGATTGGGATGCCATCCGCCCATGGAGGTGATCCAGGCGCCCTCGGGCGCTTCCTTGCGGCGCGCCGCCAGAGCTTCCTGGACCTCGCGAATTGAGACCGTGTTTTCGAGAACGGTGTGGTAGCCCGGACGATTGCCAAGGCTGACGATGTGGATGTGCGGTTCCACCAATCCCGGAACTGCGGTGCGACCGTGCAGATCGATTATTCGAACCGAGGGCCCCGCTTTAGGTGGCTTGCCGCCCACGCTGACGAAGCGGCCATTCCGAATCGACACAGTACTCGCGACGGTCTCGCGCGCGTCCAACGTATGGATTTTGCCGTTGACCAGGGCCAACGTGATGTCATCGGCCAGCGGCGCGGTATTCTGCGCGGACAAGCTGGTGGAAGCAGGCCCGGCCGCTCCGATGGCAGCCGCGCCCGCGCTGGCTGCGAGAAAACTGCGGCGCGACGGACGCCGGCCTTGGTCCTTCATCGTTCGAAATCCTCCCCGAAGTTCGGAAGGATTATATCGAACGTCAGGCGCCGATGTTGAGCACCACGCGGAAGCGCGCTTTGCCGCTCAGCATGTGATCGTACGCCTCCGCCGCGCGATCCAGCGGGAAGACTTCGTTCATGGACCGAACTCCTGAGAGAACGCTGAAGTTGAGCGTGTCCTGGGAATCGATGGAGGTGCCCGAGTACCAGCCTGTGACGGACTGATTTTGCAAAAGCATCGCAATGGGGTTGACCTGCAGGGAAGGAACCGCGCCGATCATCATCAACTCTCCTCTAACGCCCAAACCACCCAGCACGGCCTGCATGGCATCGGCGCTGGTGACGGTGGCCAGGATTACTTTCGCTCCCCCGAGCTTTTGCAGCTCCGCCGCGGGATCCTGCGATTTGTTATCGATGTAGTATTGCGCGCCGAGCTGGCGGGCCAGATGTTCCTCGTCTCTGCCGCGTGCGATGGCCACCGTCTTGCAGCCCATCTTCGCCGCGTACTGCACAGCCAGATGGCCGAGCCCGCCAATGCCGATCACAGCCACCACCTCGCCGGGCCGCACGCCAGTGTTTCGAAGACAGTTGAAAGTGGTGACACCGGCGCACATGAGAGGCGCCGCATCGACGGACGCAAGATCGTCGGGCACCATGGCCAGCGCGCTGATGGGAGCGAGCATGTACTCGGCATATCCGCCGTCACGCGTGACCCCGGTAGCCTGCGAAGAGGTCTGGCAGGCGAAAAAATCGCCACGGCGGCAGTTGTCGCAGTAACCGCAGAATCCGCCATTCCACCCCACTCCCACGCGTTGTCCGGCCTTCCAGCGGGGCACATTGGGACCAACCGAATCGATTACTCCGATCACTTCGTGTCCCGGCACTCGCGGATATTGGATGCCGGGAAACAATCCATCCTTGGTCACTGTGTCGCTATGGCAAATGCCGCAAGTCTGGACTTTGATTCGCACCAAGCCGGGACCGGGATCGGGAATATCACGTTCGACAATTTCCAAGGGGCCGCCGGCGCGGGGCACTTGCACAGCGCGCATTTTAGGCATGATGAACTCCTCCACTCACGATCTTGTTATGGGACGCGCAACTGGCGTGGGAGGATGCGAGAAATCTTGCGTTACAGCGCGATCACGATCTTGCCGAAGTGCTGGGCGCTCTGCAGGTAGCGAAGCGCATCGACGGATTGTTCGAAAGGGAAAACCCTATCGATGACGGGGCGCAGTTGATGGGCTGCAATGGCGCGGTTCATGTCTTCAAACATGGCCACCGATCCGACGAAAATCCCGCGCACGCTCAGAGTCTGGATACCGATGAGTCCCACCGGGATGGTGCCGGCCACGCCGCTAAGCACGCCGATGACGGCCATCTGGCCGGAGGCGCGCACGGAGTTCATGGAGCGGGTGAAAGTTTCGCCGCCACCCACTTCGAGAACCATGTCGACGCCTCTGCCCCCGGTGAGGCGCAGCACTTCTTTGTCCCACTCCGGCGTTGTTTTGTAGTTGATGGTCTCGTCAGCGCCGAGCGCCTTGGCTCGCGCCAGCTTTTCATCGCTGCTGGAGGTAATGATCACGCGCGCGCCATGCAGCTTCGCGAACTGGAGACCGAAAATAGACACGCCGCCGGTGCCTAGCAGCAGCACTGTGTCGCCAGCCTGCACGTGCATGGTAGGAACCAGCGCGTTCCAGGCAGTGAGACCGGCACAGGGGAGAGTAGCGCCGTCTTGATAGCTGAAATGTTCGGGAATGCGGACCATCCCTTCCTGATCGAAAACGCGGAACTGGGTGAGTACGCCCTGGATGGCACCGCCTAATGCCGATGCGCCGTATTCGCGGGCATACGGGCCGGCGATCCACTTCTGAAAGAACGATCCCGCCACGCGGTCGCCAGCACGAAATGCGGTGACGCCGTCTCCAACCGCGATTACTTCGCCTGCGCCGTCAGAAGCGATGATGGTGGGTTCTGCTGGGTTGCGGGGATAGCGGCCGGTGACCACGGCGAGATCGCGATAGTTCAATGAAACGGCTTTGATCGCGACCAGAACTTCGCCGGCGCCAGGCTCGGGAACCTCCACCGAGTCGAAGATCAGTTGGTCGATTGAGGTTCCTCCCGTCGTTCGGACGGCTTGGGCTTTGCGCAGTATTTTGGGTGCCAAGTGTGGAGCGCTCATGATGAATCCCAAGTTTAACGCAAGCGGTATCGAGGCGGGCGTTGTACTTTAGTTATAGGACTTCATCCCCTGGACACAGGACTTACCATGCCAACTGCAACCACCGTTGTTACTCCCGCTCGCTACGCGCAAGGGCTCACTTACGCCAATTTCCTGGCGCAAGCTGCCGTGAACGTGGATAAATTCGAGCAGAACTACAAAACCGCGCCGCTCACTGAAGAAGATGCGGCGTTCTTCAAAAGGGCCGCCGCGCAGCCGAACGGTCCGGCCAAGATACTGGCGATCGCAGAAGCGTGGTGCGGCGACGTTTATCGCGAGCTGCCTACAGTGGCGACAATTGCCGAGGTCACCGGGATGGAGCTGCGCGTGTTTTTGCGAGACGAAAATCCTGACATCATGGACGAGTTTCTGAGCAACGAAGGTAAGTCACGCGCCATACCTGTGTTCGTGTTTTATAGCGCTGACATGCAATACATTGCGCATTTCACGGAGCGCTCGGCGGGTGCGCACCGGGAACTGACGGAGATCCTGGATCAGGTGAAAGCGAAAATGGGGCTGCCGAAGGAAACGACGTTCGCGACGGCGCCGGAGGATCGGCGGCAGGAGATGCTACGGGAACTGATTGCGCGACTGCAGCCGCGCTCCGACGATTGGCGGAAGGAAGCGATCAAAGAGATGCGCCAGTTGTTATCTGGTGCGTTGCACCTGCCCGATCGCGCGTCATAAGGATCGCCCGTGCAAACTCCGGTGGTTTACACCATTCGCGGTTGCGATGCCTGCGTGAAGCTTCTGAAGAAGTGGGACGCGGACGGCGTGCAATACGACGAGCGGCGCGTGGAACTGAGCCAGGCTGTGCTGGACGAAGCGCGCAAGTTTGGCGACATGGTGCCGATTGTAGTGTGGCCGGACGGGCGCGTGGAGCAGGGGTTCGAGGGCAGCCTGGGCTGTTTTATTTAGGTTCCGGCTTCCAGCGCAGGATCGGTTTCCGCGCGGCGGTCACTTCATCCACCCGGCTGGTGCGCGTATCGTGCGGTGCTGTCAGCACCAATTCGGGAGTCTCTTCGATTTCTTTCGCGATGGAGATGAGCGCATCGACGAAGAGATCCAACTCGGCTTTGCTTTCGGTCTCTGTGGGCTCGATCATCATGGCGCCGGGAACGATGAGCGGGAAGCTGACGGTATAGGGGTGAAATCCATAGTCGATCAGGCGCTTGGCAATGTCGCCGGTGCGCACTCCGCGCCTGGCTTGGCGCGCATCGCTGAAGACGCACTCGTGCAGCGTGGGTGCCTGATGCGGGAGATCGTAATAGGGCTCCAATAAGACGCGGAGGTAGTTGGAATTGAGAACGGCGTCGAGCGTGGCGTTGCGCAGACCGTCGCCGCCGTGGGCCATGATGTATGCCAGCGCGCGAATGTGCATGCCGACATTTCCGTAGAAGGCGCGGACCCGGCCGATGGATTGCGGAAGATCGTAATTCCACGACCAACCATCGTTCCTGCGCGTGAGGCGCGGCTTAGGCAGGAACGGGATGAGGTGCTGTTTCACTGCCACAGGCCCCGAGCCTGGACCGCCGCCACCGTGCGGAGTGGAAAACGTCTTGTGCAGATTGAGGTGCATCACGTCGGCGCCGAAATCGCCCGGCCGCGCGATGCCGACCAGCGCATTCATGTTGGCGCCGTCCATGTAGAGTTGTGCGCCCTTGGCGTGCAGGATGCCGGCGATGCGCGTGATGTGTTCCTCAAAGACGCCGAGAGTGTTGGGATTGGTCAGCATCAGCGCCGCAACATCTTCGTCGACCATACGCGCGAGTTGCTCGACGTCCACCATGCCCATCGCATTGGACCGGATGTTTTCGACCGCGTAACCGGCCATGGCGGCAGTGGCCGGATTTGTTCCGTGCGCTGAATCGGGGATGAGCAGCTTCTTGCGGGGATGGCCCTGCGATTGAAGCCACGCGCGGACCATCAGGATGCCCGTGAATTCGCCATGCGCGCCCGCGGCCGGCTGCAGCGTGACGGCGTCCATGCCGGCGATTTCGGCCAGCATTTCTTCGAGCGTCCCCATCACTTGCATAATTCCCTGCGCCAGTGACTCGGGTTGATAAGGATGCGCCCAGGCCAGGCCATCCATGCGCGCCACTTGCTCATTGACGCGCGGGTTGTACTTCATGGTGCACGAGCCGAGCGGATAAAGACCAAGATCGATCGCGTAGTTGTGAGTGGAGAGGCGCGTGAAGTGGCGGATGGCTTCTACTTCGCTGACTTCGGGGAAATCGGCGATTTCCGCCCGTGTGTTTTGGGCGCCGAGCGCGCTAACGGGATCGACGGCGGGGACATCCAGCGGCGGCAACTGGTAACCGCGCTTGCCGGGCGAACTGCGCTCAAACAAGAGCAGTTCATTTTGGTTTACGTGCGGGCGAACCTTTTTGATCATGGCGTGAAGAGCCGGGCCACGGTGTCCATCTCATGCCGCCGCGACATTTCGGTGGCGCACAGCAGCATGCTGTTTTCGAGCTCCGGATAATAGCGGCCGAGCGGCAGCCCTCCGATGATTCCTTGCTCCAGCAGCGAGTGGTTGATGGCATCGGGGGATGGTGTGGAGACGACGAATTCATTGAAGAATGGCCCGCTGAAGCGCAGCGGGAGCTTTTGAGCCAGGTAATGCGCCTTGGAAAGGTTCTGCTCGGCGAGTTCGCGCAGGCCTTGTTTGCCGTAAACCGTCATGAAAACGGTTGCCATCAGAGCGAGCAGAGCCTGATTGGTGCAGATGTTGGAAGTGGCTTTCTCGCGGCGGATGTGCTGTTCGCGCGCAGCCAGGGTGAGACAGAACGCACGATTCCCGCGCGTATCCTTAGTTTCGCCCACGACCCGTCCCGGCATCTGGCGCATGAACTTTTCCTTGGTGGCGATGATTCCGGCGAATGGCCCGCCATAACTGGGAGAGATGGCGAACGATTGCAGCTCGCCGGCCACGATATCTGCGTCGCCGGGCGGTTCCACGAGACCCAGCGAAACGGCTTCGGAGAAAACGTAGATCAGTAGCGCGCCGTTGCGGTGAGCGATCCCGGCCGCGCGGCGGACCTCTTCGACGATGCCGAAGAAGTTGGGCGATTGGATGATAACGGCCGCGGTTTGGCCGTCGATTTTCTTTTCCAGATCGCTCGCATCGAGCGCCCCTGTTTCGATTTCGTAATCCACTTCCACCACGGACATGCCCTGATGCCGCGCGTAGGTGGAGAGCACCTCGCGATACTCCGGATGCACGGAACGGGCCACCAGAATGCGGTCACGGCCGGTCAATCGCATAGCCATCATGGCGGCTTCCGGAACGGCCGTAGAGCCGTCGTACATGGAGGCATTGGCAACTTCCATGCCGGTGAGCTGGCAGAGCATGGTTTGAAATTCGAAGATGGTGGTCAGGGTGCCCTGCGAGATTTCGGCCTGATAGGGGGTGTAGGAGGTCAGGAATTCGGAGCGGGAAACCACCGTGTCCACCAGCACCGGCCGGTAATGGCGATAGACGCCCGCGCCGAGGAACGACGCGTAGCCATCGGCACACTCAGCGCCCCGCGCGCGAAAGTAATCGATAATCTCGTACTCGGATTTTCCAGCAGGGATGTTGAGCGGGCGGTTGAGACGGACTTCGCTGGGAAGGTGAGCGAACAGGTGGTCAAGGGAATCAATGCCCAATACCCGAAGCATCTCGCTGCGCTCGATATCGGACTTTGGTAAGTAGCGCACGCGCGAGTGGGGCCGGGAGTTTAGTGCCCGGATTCCTCCGCGATGTACTTTTCATAATCCGCCGCGGAAAGGAGCCCCTGGACCTCGGCGGGAACGGATAACCGGATCTTGACCATCCAACCGTCGCCCTGCGCGCTTTCATTGAGCTTCTCGGGCGCGGTGGCGAGCGTCCCGTTGATTTCGATCACTTGGCCGGAGACCGGCGAGTAGATATCGGAAACCGCTTTCACCGATTCCACCGACCCCATCACTTTGCCCTGCTCGACTTTGGTCTCGACGCGCGGCAGGTCGACGTAGACGACGTCGCCGAGTTCCTTCTGCGCGTAGTCCGTGATCCCAACCGTGGCGACATCGCCCGAAACGCGAACCCATTCGTGCTGCTTGGTGTAGTGGAGATCCTCTGGGTACATTAGCTCCCTCGTCTCTTCTATTTAACTCTCCGATAGAATGGCATTGCGATCGTGACTGCGTCCACCGGCTGGCCACGAATCACGATCTGGATGCTCTGGCCCGCCTTGGCCCGATCGACAGGAAGGTAGCACATTCCGATGTTCTTCTTCAGCGTGGGCGAAGGACCGCCGCTCGTGACCCAGCCCGATGGCGCTCCGTCAATCAGGACTTCGTAATCGTCGCGGCCAATGCCACGGCCGGTCATTTCAAATCCGACCAGCTTGCGAGTGATTCCCTGGTCCGCCTGGCGAAGGAGCGCGGCGCGGCCGATGAATTCACCTTTGTCGAGCTTGACGATCCAACCGAGACCAGCCTCAAAAGGCGTGATGGATGCGTGGATCTCGTGGCCATAGAGCGCCATGCCTGCTTCGAGACGCAGCGTGTTGCGCGCGCCCAGGCCGCAGGGTTTGATGCCGTATTGTTGTCCGGCGTCGAGAATGTCGTTCCAGACGCGATCGGAATGTTCCGGCGCGAAATAGATCTCGAAGCCATCTTCGCCGGTGTATCCGGTGCGAGCAATGCGGGCGCCGAAGCCGGAGATCAAGCCATCGATGAACTGGTAATAACGAATGGCAGTGAGATCGGCGGTAGTTAGCTTTTGCAAGGTGGCCAGCGCGCGAGGACCCTGGATGGCGAGCTGCGTGTAACGATCGCTCGCAAGTTCGACTGTGGCGTTGAATTGATTGGCGCCAGCGATGTGCTCGCAGTCTTTTTCCTGATTCGATGCGTTGACGCACAGGAAGAAACTATCGTCGGCGGCCTTGTGCACCAGGATATCGTCGACGAATCCAGCATGTTGGTAGAGCAGCCCCGAATACTGCGCCTGGCCGGTCTGGAGCTTTCCCACATTGTTGGTGGTGACGTAGCTCGTGAGCGCGCCGGCTTCCGGACCATGGACTTCGATCTCGCCCATGTGGCTCACGTCGAACAGGCCGGCGGAGGATCGAACGGCCGCGTGCTCTTCGAGGATTCCAGAGTATTGCAACGGCATCCCCCAGCCGCCAAAATCGACCATTTTGGCGCCCATTCGGACGTGCGTGGCGTGCAAGGCAGTGGTTTTGAGCGGGACGACGGGCATTTATGAGCTGGCGAAGCTGCGGACAGCGGAGTCCTCGTCCGGGAAGACATCGAGCACCTGATAAAGCTTGGTGAGTTGCACCACGTCCTGCACGCGCGGCGCCAGCTTCATCAATTTAACTTTCGCACCGTTGCGTTGCGCGGAGGCGCAAGCTGCCACCAGCTCGCCGAGGCCGCTGCTGTCGATGTAGTACACCTCGCCCATATTCAGCACGATCTTGGTTCGTCCGGAAGCCACCGTGTCGTGGATTAGCTGCCGCAGGGTCTGGGTGGCTTGGCCGAGCGTAATAGGGCCTTGCAAATGGAGGACGAATACATCGCCGACCTCCCAATCGAAATATTCCAAGGCCATGCAGCGACGGTATCGCGACTGGGGGCGAGAGTCAAATTACGGGAGCGCGGCTGATATACAATCATGCCTGGCTGTATTGGAGGACCCATGCACCAGCGCGTGACCCGATGGCTGCTGAATTTCGCCGTTCTCCTGGCGCTTTCGCCGCTGGCTTTTGGGCAATCCGCGGCTCCCGCCGTCAAGCCCACGCCGCGCGCCTCCGATGGAAGACCCGATTTCAATGGATTGTGGGGGCCGGATCACAACTTCATTTACGACATCAGCAGCGCGCTCAAGAAAGGCGATGTTCTACCGTTGCAGCCCTGGGCCGAAAAAGCGACCAAGGAGCGCATGTCCAACGCCGATCCGGAGGCCCGCTGCCTTCCCGCCGGAGTGCCGCGCATGGCTCCGTATCCGTGGAAGATCGTGCAACAGCCCAAGCTGATGGTGTTTCTGTTTGAGGGAAATATCCATACGTACCGCCAGATTTTCATGGACGGACGCGGCCATCCCGACGATCCCGATCCCACCTGGTATGGGCACTCCATCGCCAAGTGGGAGGGCGATACGCTGGTGGTGGATAGCATCGGTTTCAACGACAAGTTCTGGTTCGATTTCGCGGCGCATCCGCATACCGAGAAACTGCACATCACCGAGCGCTACCGGCGGCCCGATTACTCGCACCTGGACTATGAAGTGGTGATCGACGATCCAGGAGCTTATACCAGGCCGTTTACGATGTACGGGCACTCGCCGTTGGTGGAGGACTCGGAAATCATCGAGTACATTTGTAACGAGAACAACCAGGACGTCGGTCACATCGTCGGCAAAGATACGCGGAAGTAGCACACCTTCGAAAGCAACGGCGAGCCTAGCCAGCAAGACAACGCACATAACAATCCTCCAACGCCCCCCGTTGCGAGTTTCTTGGCCAACACGATCTTCATATCTTTTTTATGCCAAACGGTAAATTTATGCTATGCTTCTTCAGGAATCAGGAGACTGCCATCGGCAGTCCAAGGGAGAATCATGATCAGCCACGTTGCTTGCATGAAACAGATCTGCGTATTTACGGCGGTAATGCTTTTGCCGCTCTTCGGGGCGCAAGACAATCCGGCGATAGGAAGTTGGACGCTCAATGTCGCAAAATCCAAGTTCTCTTCCGGTACGCCACCAAAGAGCGCGACCCTTGTCATTGGCGCTCAGGGCGACAGCTTTAAAACAAGCCTCGAAGAAATCGAAGGCGATGACAGCCACGTCGGGTATGAGTACACGGCCACATTCGACGATGACAAGGATTACCCATTGTCGGGTTCATCTCGACCTGAACGATTAGGCGGAGCAGAAACCGTGGCCTTGAGGCGGGATGGTCCCCGCGCCTACGCCGGCAAGTTCAAGAAGTCTGGGCGAATTGTCGTGACCAACAGGACTGCTGTATCAAAGGATGGGAAGACCCTAACACTAGCGGCGAACGGAGTAGACGCCAAGGGCCAGCCAATAGCGGTTGTGACCGTATGGGACAAGCAATAGCCCCCTGCGTCCTTCTACCCAATTAGACCAGCACTGTTCTCTCGGAACCGCCGGACCGCCTGACGCCCAGTCTGGTTCATGATGAAAATTGCAAATCTGGTGCGCCCGGAGGGACTCGAACCCCCGGCCTATTGGTTCGAAGCCAATCGCTCTATCCAGCTGAGCTACGGGCGCATCGGGTGATCGCGACTCTCATGGTATCACCGCGCGAGGCCGCTGGATCAGTTCGCGTGCGGTTGTATCAGTACATAAACCAAATGTAAATCGTACTGAAACACGTGCCCGGTCTCTATACCGCTTCGCTCCCGCCGGAAATGCAGGCCGCGGCCCGCGTGGGTACATACATTTCCTGTCACGAATGTTTTTTCCACAATTCAACTGACTGTAACGTATAGCGCGATACAAAGAGGCATGCGATGCGATCTGCATGTCCATACGCGGCATTCGGGTATGTGCAACATCCCTGGATTTCATCGTTTCTGCCGCGAGAGCTACAACGATCCGGAAGCCGTTTATCGGACTTTGAAGCGGCGCGGTATGGATCTGGTGACGGTCACCGACCACGATTCCATCGACGCGGCCGAACATCTACGCCACTATCCCGACTTCTTCCTCAGCGAAGAAGTGACCTGCATCACGCCGTCCGGCACCGAGATTCATGTCGGCGCCTACGGGATCGACGAGCGCCATCACATCGAACTGCAGCGCAGGCGCAAGGACGTTCCGGCGCTGGCCGCCTATCTCCACGAAGAGAAGATCCTGTTCAGCATCAACCACGTTTTTTCCAGCCTTACCGGACGCCGCACCCAACTCGATTTTGAAATGTTCGAGGACCTGTTCCCGGCCATGGAAACACTGAACGGGCACATTCCATCGGGCAATAATCGGGCCGCACGGCAGCTGGCCGAAGACTGGCAGAAAGCCCCGATTGGCGGGAGCGACGCGCATACGCTCGAAACGCTGGCGCTGACTTATACCGAGGTGGGGGGCGCGGACAGCATCGGCACATACCTGGAAGCGGTTCGGCAAGGGCGTGGACAGGTGACCGGCGCCTCAGGCAATTATGCCAAGCTTACGCGGGCGGTGCTGGGTATCGGAGGGAGCCTGGTGCAGGACTGTCCCTGGGCCGTGGTGCTTACTCCGCTGATGCTGGTGGTCCCGATAGTCACGCTGGTTAACTATTTCTGCGAGTTGAGCTTCCGCGCACGTTGGTCGCGCACAATGTGGCCCGCTGCGCTGCCCGAATCGGGCTGCGCCGAAGCGGCAGAGAGCTAGTTCGGCACCCGTGCACCGGACTGTCTTCAGACCTTGCATGCAGGCGACCGGGTTGATATATTGAGACCACGCGCGCGCCAACATTGCACTTGATATAATCGCGCCGGAGGTAACAGCAACATGTCCCTGGTATCGGGTTTCCACCACGTCACTGTTTGTGCATCTGGAGCCCAAGAAGACGTAGATTTCATGACGCAAGTCTTTGGGCAAAGGCTGATTAAACAGACCGTTCTTTTTGACGGACGGTACGCCCACTACCACTTGTATTATTCGAACGCCAACGCGGAGCCGGGTTCGGTTTACACCACCTTCCCCTACAAGCGCGTACCGGGCCGTCCGGGATCGGGCCAGATCCAATCCACTGCGTATACGGTGAAGAAGGGCGCCACCAAATTTTGGGATGAGCACCTGACGCATCACAAGGTGAAGCACAGCGGAATCCAGGAACGGTTTGGGCAAAAGTTCATCCGGTTCGACCATCCATCGGGTCTGCAACTGGAAGTGATCGAAGATTCCGCCGACGATCGCAAGCCGTGGACGGTGGGCGAGCTGACCGCCGACGTGGCGACGCACGGGTTCCACGGGCCAGTGTTGTCGGTTCGCGAGACGGGGGAGACGGAACGCTTTTTCGTGGACGCGCTGGGATTCAAGAAGACCGGCGTGGAAGGCAATTATCATCGGCTGGAATTGAATGGTGGAGGCCTGAACAAGACCATCGTCCTGCTGCATGAGCCGGATCGTCCGTCGGGAAGCTGGGGATTTGGCGCCGGCTGCGGCCATCACGTGGCGCTGGACGCCGGCACCGATAAAGGTCTGGAAGAGCAGAAGGGGATTTACGAAGAGCTCGGCTACACCGATTGTTCCGAAATCAAGGACCGCAATTACTTCCATTCCATTTATTGCCGTTGCCCTGGCGGGATTCTGGTAGAGTGCGCGGCCACGGCCGAGGGCGGATTCTCGCGCGACGAGCCGTACGACGCGCTCGGGCATCAGATGCTGCTGCCGCCGTGGTTCGAGGAGCGGCGTGCCGAGATCATGGGCATGCTGGAGCCGATCACCATTCCGGAAAATAATTTCCCGGCCCCACTCGAAGCGGTTGCCTTGAAGACCGCGACCCCCGGTGGATCGCCCGCGGCCGCGGAGCCTGTCAGCACTGGGCCATCCCGGCGACAAGCGGTGTTTATCGGCGGGGACGGCGGCGGTCAGAAGAAGTAGCCACTGTGAGTACTGGCGGTGCAAAGCCCCGTGTTCGAAGTGTCGGTTCGGCGCGGGGTGCGTCGCAAGTTGCCGGCGTATTGCTGCACGGACGGGGTAAAACGCCGGAAGAGAAAATTGATTTAGCCGCCCGCTTCGGCAACATGGAAGGCTTCCGATGGGTGGTGCCGGAAGCGGAGACTCCCGGCAGTTGGTACCCCGGTCGTTTTTGGGATCCGCGCGAAACCAACGAACCCTACCTCAGCGAAGCCGTCCAGCGCTGTCATGAAGCGGTGCTCGAAGCTGGTGAAGAAAACCGCCTGGGCTCCGAACGCCTGGTGATCGTAGGTTTTTCGCAAGGCGCCTGCCTCGCGCTCGAATACGCCCTACGCTATCCCGGCCGGGTTGGTTCCGTCATCTCATTTACCGGAGCCTTGATGGGATTTCCCGGTTCCGATTGGAAGGCGAATGCTCCCCGCTCGCTGGCCGGTTTGCGCGTCCTGCTCACCGGAAGCGACGTGGACGATTGGGTTCCTGAGACCAACAGCCACGAAGCGGCCCGCCTGTTCCGGGATCTGGGTGCGGACGTTCAACTGCGGATCTACCCGGGACGGCCCCACATCGTGAGCGACGAGGAGATAGAGGAGGCGCGCAGCTTCCTGAGACTGATCGGTGACCGTCAGCGAGCGGTCCTACACCCGTTCCAGTAACGTCGCCATCCCCTGGCCCACCCCAATGCACATGGACGCGATCGCGTAGCGCTTGCCGCTATTTTGCAATTGATGCGTCGCGGTCAGGATCAGGCGTGCGCCGCTCATTCCCAGCGGATGCCCCAGCGCGATGGCGCCACCATTCGGATTCACCTTTTCGGAATCGTCCGGCAATCCGAAGGCACGCGTCACCGCCACGGCCTGAGCGGCGAAAGCTTCGTTGAGCTCCAGAAAATCGATTTCGTCGATGGTCATCTTCACGCGCGCCAGCAGCTTCTGGATGGCGGGGATGGGCCCCACGCCCATGACGCGCGGTTCCACGCCGGCCGCGGCTGCGCCCACCACGCGAGCCAGCGGAGTGAGCCCGAACTTCGCGGCTGCTTCTTCCGACGCGACGAACATCGCGCAGGCCCCGTCGTTGATCCCCGAAGCATTGCCGGCGGTTACCGTTCCGCCCTTCCGAAACGGAGTGGGCAGCTTCGCCAGCCCTTCGAGCGTGGTGTCGGCGCGGATGTGCTCGTCTTCGCAAACCGTCTTGGACGTGCCTTTCGGACCGGGAATGATCACCGGCGCGATCTCTTCGGCGAAGAATCCGGCCTTTTGGGCGGCCGAGGCCTTCTGCTGGGACCATAGCGCGAACTTGTCCTGCGATTCGCGATCGATCTTGTAATCCTCTGCGACGTTCTCGCCCGTTTCGGCCATCGAGTCCGTTCCATATTTGCTCTGCAGCGCGGGATTGATGAAGCGCCACCCGAGGGTGGTGTCGAAGATCTCCGGATTGCGCGCGAAAGGTGTGGTGGCCTTCCCCATTACGAAAGGCGCGCGGCTCATGCTCTCGACGCCGCCGGCGATGGCGATCGACATTTCCCCGGCCACGATGGCTCTGGATGCCGCGGCAACCGCCTCCATGCCGGAAGCGCACAATCGATTCACAGTCACGCCGGGCACCGTATGTGGAATCCCTGAAAGCAGCAGCGCCATGCGGGCCACGTTGCGGTTATCCTCGCCGGATTGGTTGGCGCAACCCATCACCACTTCATCGATCGCGGCCCAGTCACCCTTGGGGTACTTGGCGCGCAGCGTGGCGAGCGTGTGGGCGGCGAGATCGTCCGGGCGGACCGAGGAAAGCGATCCCGCGTAGCGCCCGATGGGGGTACGGACGCCTTGGCAAATGTAGGCAGTTGGCATTGTTTATAGATCTTAGATTCTAAGCACGCCGCTTGCGATGCAATAGTGCTACGAGGCAACAGGCGCGCCTCTTGATTTTACCTGCTCGCCGCGCTCGGAAGCAGGGGCCATTCGTCGATCTTGATGCGGGTCACGAGCGTCGCCCCGCCCTTGCCGTCTGGTCCCTTGCCGTCTGGTCCGAAGATCAGCGCCTCGCCATCCGCCAAACCGGACGACCATTGGGGAAACGCGCCGGTGATATTGGGGAAGTGAGTGACTAGGATCGCGTTCGTGCCTACCGAAAAGCGCGTCACTTGCTGCTGCAGCCACGCGGCTTGAGCAGCCGTCCCACCCTGCATGCTTTGGCCGTTGTCGCCAAGTTCGGCGACGGTTTGCGGAACGCCGAATTGAGCCAGCCGAACGGTTTCGAGCGCCCGATAGGTGGGGCTTGAGAGGACGTTGCCGATCGGAATTTTTAAATCGCGGATCGCCTGGCCCATGGCGATCGCAGTCTTGCGGCCGACATCATCCAACTGTCGCTCGGGCTTGGTATTGTCGGGATTCGCGGACTGCTTGTCAGGCGCCTCGCGCGGCGAACTGGCGTGGCGCATCAGGATCACATAGCCGCCTTTTTGCAATGTTTTGACCAGCGCTTCGCCACGCAAGTCCTGCGCGTGCGCAGTCCCGGCCAAAAGTAAGATCGCTGCCGCGCGTAGCCACACGCCTCATTCTAATGCAAGGCGGTAATGCCAGGTGAGGCAGGCCCGTTGTATACTCGGTGCCGGGGCCCGCATGGAAAAACAGCCAATAGACCGCCGTGGGTTCTTGAAAAGCGCAGCCACAGGAGCCGCGGCGGCGGCAGTTCCAACCTCTATGCACGCACAAGATCACGAACACGATCATGACCACCAGGTGGTTCCGTCCGATCCCGCATTGCGAGCCAAGGCACTCGAATCCCTGATGGTCGAAAAAGGTTTAGTGGATTCGAATGCATTGGATGCGCTGGTGGATGCTTACGAAAACAAAATTGGGCCGCGCAATGGCGCCCGCGTGGTGGCGCGCGCCTGGGTTGATCCGGAATATAAGAAACGGCTGCTGAACGATGGCGCCACGGCGATCGCCGAATTGGGTTACACCGGAGAACACGGCGAGCACCTGATGGTGGTGGAAAACACGCCGCAAATACACAACCTGGTGGTGTGTACGCTGTGTTCGTGTTACCCATGGCCAATCCTGGGCTTGCCGCCGGTGTGGTACAAATCGGCGCCGTACCGGTCGCGCGCCGTGATCGATCCACGCGGCGTGCTGCGCGAGTTTGGGCTGGATTTGCCCGCGGAAGTAGAGGTGCGGGTATGGGATAGCACTGCGGAGATCCGCTACCTGGTGCTTCCCGAAAGGCCGGCCGGCACCGAGAAGATGACGGAACCCGAACTGGCCGCTCTGGTAGCGCGCGATGCCATGATCGGGGCGGGGAAGGTTTCGCCGGTTGAGGGGGCCAAGGCATGAACGGAATCCATGACATGGGCGGGATGCAGGACATGGGCCCCATCCAGCATGAGAAGAACGAACCCGTGTTTCATGCCGCGTGGGAAGGCCGGGTGTATGCGATGGAACGCGCCGTTCGCGCCTGGGACAAGTGGAACATCGATGCAAGCCGACATGGGATTGAGTTGCTTCCCCCGGTGGATTACCTGCGGATGAGTTATTACGAGAAATGGCTGGCGCGGACCTCGGAATTGCTGGTGCAGCGCGGTTTGGTGACCAGGGAAGAAATGGAGACGGGCCAGCCCGCCCCGGGATCGCAAAAGGAAACACCGGCTCTTAGCGTTGCCGCCGCGAGGTCTGGCGCGGGCAATCGCGGTAATTTTATGCGGCCGGAAGCGAATGCGAGCGCCCGTTTTCAAGTCGGACAGAATGTCCGCGCACGGAACATCCATCCGCTGGGACACACGCGTTTGCCCCGCTATGCGAGAGGCAAGGCGGGTACCATCGTTGGCCATCGCGGCGTCTTCGTTTTTCCGGACACCAACGCGCATTTTCTGGGCGAGCAGCCGCAACATTTATATTCGGTTCGTTTTGCAGCCCGGGAACTGTGGGGCGAGGATGCCTCGCCGCGCGATTCCGTTTACATTGATATGTGGGATAGCTACCTCGAACATGCCTGACCTGGCGCCCGATCCGGAGCGACTGGCGTCTCTGCCCTCGCTGCCTCGCGATGAGGGTGGTCCCGTTTTCGCCGAGCCCTGGCAAGCCCAAGCCTTCGCTCTGGCAGTGCGGCTCTCCGCACAAGGGCATTTCACCTGGAAAGAGTGGGCGGCCGCGTTGGCAGGCGAACTCAAGTCCGCGGCAGATCGGGGCGAGCCGGACGACGGTTCCCGCTACTACGAGCATTGGCTCGCGGCGCTGGAACTTCTGGTCACTCGCAAGGCGCTAACGAATCAGGACGAAATGCTGTCGCGCAAAGAAGCCTGGGCCGACGCCTACCGCCACACGCCGCATGGAAAGCCTGTCGTGCTGCGACCGGCATCCGGTGGATCCGAACCTGTGACAACCCACCCTCAATAACGAACCACAGACGATACTGCAAAACGCACGACCCGCCGATGGAATGCCGATGGCACGGGACACGCGAGGTCGAAATGGTACGCTAGTTTACATAAACCAAAATGTGCATCCCTCTCCGCTCCTCATGAGCAACACAACCCTCACTCACCTCCAATCCCTGGAGGCGGAGAGCATCCACATCATGCGCGAGGTGGTCGCCGAGTGCGAGAACCCGGTGATGCTCTATTCGATCGGAAAAGACAGCGCAGTGATGCTGCACGTGGCCATGAAGGCGTTTTATCCGTCTAAGCCGCCGTTCCCGCTGTTACATGTCGACACGACGTGGAAGTTCCGTGAAATGATACAGTTCCGGGACCAGATGGCGGATAAGCTGGGCCTCAAACTGTTGGTGCACATCAATCAGGAGGGTTTGGCGAAGGGAATCAACCCATTCACGCACGGCTCGCTCATTCACACCGATGTGATGAAAACCCAGAGTTTAAAGCAGGCGCTTGACAAGCACGCTTTCGACGCCGCTTTCGGCGGAGCGCGTCGTGACGAGGAAAAGAGCCGCGCCAAGGAGCGGATTTTCTCGTTCCGTTCGGCCCAGCATCGCTGGGACCCGAAGCGTCAGCGGCCCGAGCTTTGGCGATGTTATAACGCCCGCAAAAACAAGGGCGAGAGCTTCCGCGTTTTCCCGATGTCCAACTGGACCGAGTTGGACGTATGGCAGTATATCTATCTAGAGAACATTCCCATCGTTCCTCTGTATCTGGCGAAGGAACGGCCAGTGGTGGAGCGAGACGGAACGTTGATCATGGTGGATGACGACCGGATGCCGCTCGCTCCGGGCGAGAAGCCGATGATGAAGAAGGTGCGCTTCCGCACGCTCGGTTGCTATCCTCTCACCGGCGCCATCGAAAGTGAAGCCGACACCCTGCCGGCCATCATTCAGGAGATGCTGTTGACCACCACGTCCGAACGCCAGGGCCGGGTGATCGACCATGATGCGTCGGCTTCGATGGAAAAGAAGAAGCAGGAAGGGTATTTCTGATGTCCCACAAATCCAACCTGATTGCCGGGGACATCGAAGGGTATCTGAAAGCGCACCAGCACAAGAGCCTGCTGCGGTTCATGACCTGCGGCAGCGTGGACGATGGCAAAAGCACGCTCATCGGACGCCTGCTCTATGAATCCAAGATGATCTTTGAGGATCAGCTGGCCGCGCTCGAAGCGGATTCGAAGAAAGTGGGAACGCAGGGCGACGACCTGGACCTGGCGCTTCTGGTGGACGGCTTAGCGGCCGAACGCGAGCAAGGCATCACCATCGATGTGGCTTACCGCTTTTTCTCCACAGACCGGCGGAAGTACATCGTGGCCGATACTCCAGGCCACGAGCAGTACACGCGCAACATGGTGACGGCTGCATCCACCGTTGACATGGCAGTCATTCTGATCGATGCCCGGAAGGGAGTGCTCACCCAAACACGGCGGCATAGCTACATCGTTTCCTTGCTGGGCATCCAAAAAGTGGTTCTGGCGGTCAACAAGATGGATGCCGTGGGGTATTCGCTCGAGACCTTCGACGCGATTCTGGAAGAGTATTGGAAGTTCGCAAAACAGATCGGTCTCTCTGAAATCGTGGCGATTCCTATCTCAGCTCTCAAGGGCGACAACGTTACAGAAGCCAGCCCCCAGATGCCTTGGTACAACGGGCCGGCGTTGATGGAGCACCTGGAATCCGTTGAGATTGAGCAGCAGCTGCAGAGCCTTCCGTTCCGCATGCCGGTGCAATGGGTGAACCGCCCCAATCAGGATTTCCGCGGCTTTTCCGGCATGATCGCGAGCGGCGCCGTCGAGATTGGCGAACGGGTGAAAGCCTTGCCATCCGGCAAGGAGAGCCGGGTGACGCGTATCGTCACGCAGGACGGAGATTACGATCGCGGGATCGTGGGGCAGTCAGTCACGCTGACGCTGGAGCACGAGATCGATGTCAGCCGGGGCGATCTTCTGGTCACGGCTGCTTCGCCGCCGGGCGTGGCGGACCAGTTTCAAGCCACTGTCATCTGGATGCATGAAGAGTCCATGCTTCCAGGACGCCCTTATTTCCTGAAGATCGGCGCCCGTACCGTGGGGGCCACCATCACCTCGCTGAAGCACAAGGTGAACGTCAATACGCTGGAGCATCTGGCGGCGAAGATGCTGGAGCTGAACGAGATTGGAATCTGCAACGTCGGGCTGGACCGGCAAATTCCGTTCGATCCGTACACCGAGAATCGAGAGACCGGCAGCTTTATCCTCATCGACCGGCTGACTAACGAGACGGTTGGCGCGGGTCTGATTCATTTTGCGCTGCGGCGCGCGGATAACATCCATTGGCAAGCGCTGGATGTGAACAAGAGAGCACGCGCCGGCCTCAAGGGCCAGAAAGCCTGCGTCCTTTGGTTCACGGGACTGTCGGGAGCAGGCAAGTCGACCATCGCAAACCTGCTCGAAAAGCGGCTGCACTCGACCGGGAAGCACACCTATCTGCTGGATGGCGATAACGTCCGGCACGGACTCAACAAAGACCTGGGATTCACCGATGCGGACCGCGTGGAAAACATCCGGCGCGTGGCGGAAGTGGCGCGGCTGATGGTGGATTGCGGGCTCATTGTCCTGGTTTCGTTCATCTCGCCGTTCCGTTCCGAGCGGCGCATGGCGCGCGATCTTGTGGCCGAAGGCGAATTCATCGAAGTATTCGTGGACACGCCGCTCGCCGAAGCCGAGAAGCGTGATGTGAAGGGCCTTTACAAGAAGGCGCGCCGCGGCGAACTGCAGCACTTCACCGGCATCGATTCGCCGTATGAAGCGCCGGAGCACGCCGAAATCCGGATCGACACCATCGCCACCAGCCCGGATGAGGCGGTGGAGCTGATCGTCCAGAAGCTTTCGAGCGCAGGGATCGTCTAGACCTCTGGGATCGCAGCCTAGCCAGCCGAATCATATTCTCTTGACAGAATATTCTCTTAAGGGAATAATGGAGGTGTGCCTTGGTTTCCAAGGACGATCCGGAAAATGGCTAGAAAATTCAGCGAATTGCGTGAGAAAATGTCGCCTGCGGCGCGAGGTGCCGTTGACAAGGAGTTTCGGCGATTGATCGCGGAAATGCCGCTGCGCCAATTGCGCGTGGCGCGGGCCCTCACGCAGGAGAAGATCGCGAACATCCTGAGCGTCAGGCAGTCGGAGGTTTCTAAGATCGAACGCCGTACCGACATGTACCTGAGCACGCTTGCCGCCTACATCAAGGCGATGGGCGGCGAATTAGAAGTTTGCGCCGTTTTTCCGAAGGGTGAGGTGGTTCGGATCAGTCAATTCTCGTCGTTGACGGGGCAACAACGGGTAACCCGCAAGAAAAGGGAAATGTAGCCAGGTCCTTCCTCAAACCCACTTTTTTCGCGGGAGCCCTCTACTTCGTCTCGGCCCTCACAGGCGGCGGTCCAGAGCGCTCGAACAATTCAATGTTCATGCCATTCGGATCTTCGACGAAAATGTTGTGCGTGCCGTTGCCAAAGTCCACAATTTGACCGTTGGCGGAAATCAGATTGGTGCCGGCGTCCTTCATCTGCGCAACCATGCCAGTGAGGTTGATTACCTGGATGGCCATGGCCGGCGCACCCGGGTCGCGGACCCGCAAGTGAAACTTGGTGCGCGGCACACCGCGAAACTCGGTGAACTCGACGTAAGCGGGCGGGCCGGGAATGACGCCGGTTAGTTTTCGAAATTCCGTTCCCTTGGGGGCGCCGATCAGCTTCAGCATGGCCGGATCTTTCGAGAATGCCGAAGGGCCGTTA
>JBEKLB010000054.1:0-21403 GCA_050010415.1 Bryobacteraceae bacterium
TGAGAAGCCGCTGTAGCTTGAGAAGCCGAGACCGGGGTTGCGGGCAGTGGCGGAGGCTGACCAAGCAGGCCGCTCGGAATATGTGCGATCTGCGGCTGCGGTTGCGCCAGCCGGGCCTTTTTGTCGAAGTACGCCTTCAGCACATCGCGAACGATGGGCGCGGCCAGCTGGCCATGTTCGCCATTTTCGAACAATGTCGCGACAACGATCTCCGGATTTTCACAAGGCGCGAAGCCGACGAACCAGGCGTTGTCCTTGTGGGTGAGGCCGTAAGAGGTGCCTTTCAGCAAGTCGTTGGAAGCCAGCTGCGCGGTTCCCGTCTTGCCGCACACTGCCACTCCGGGAAGGTGCGCGCGCACTCCCGTGCCGCCCTCATTCACCACACCGTACATTCCCGAAACCACCTTGCTGATATTTTCGAGGTTCACTTCCGAGCGCCGCGCGGGCATCAGATGAACTGCGTCCTTCACCAGGTGAGGCTGAAACCACATGCCGCCGATCGCCATTCCGCCCATGGCCGCTGCCATTTGTAACGGCGTCACGGTGGTGGCTCCCTGGCCGATGGCCACCGAGATAGTTTCGCTGGGATACCAGCGTTCGCGGAAGTTTCGAATCTTCCACTTGCTGGACGGCACCAGACCTTCCGCTTCGTGCGGAAGATCGATCCCGGTCTTGCGGCCGTAGCCCACCATCTCCGCGTACTGCGCAATGCGGTCGATACCCAGCCGATTGCCCACGTTATAGAAAAACGTATCGCAGGAATGCACCAGGCCTTCGTGCACGCCTACCGTCCCGTGCTTGCCCCAGCACTTGAAGAATCGGCCGTAAAACGTGCCGCCGCCAGGACAACTAATGTGATAACTATCGTCGATGACGCCGGATTCCAGGCCCGCCAGCGCCACGATTGGCTTGAACGTCGATCCAGGCGCCTGTTGCGCTTGCACCGCTCGATTCAACAGCGGATGATCGGGATTGTCCAGCAACACTTTCCAATCTTTCGATCGGATGCGTCCGGCAAAGAGATTAGGATCGAAGGCCGGGCGGCTGACCATCGCCAGCACTTCGCCGTTGCGTGGGTCCAGCGCCACCACGGCGCCTTTCCGATTTTCCAGAGTCAGTTCGGCCACCGCTTGCAGATCCAGGTCGATAGTAAGCTGCAGATTCCTTCCGGAAACAGCTTCCTTGTCGTCCAGCACATGCCGCTCGTTGCCGAAACTGTCCACTTCCACGCGCTTCTGGCCATCCACGCCCATCAGCTGATCGTTGTACTGCCGCTCGATGCCATCTTTGCCGATGATGTCTCCCTGGTGGAACCGCGCCAGCTCCGGAGAATCCAATTCCGATTCGCTGATTTCACCGACGTATCCGATCACATGCGCCGCTAAGCCGTCGCGCGGATAAAGCCGGTGCTGCACCCGCACCACCTCCAGTTCGGGAAAGGTGCTCAGATCCTTATGCGAATCGACAAAGGCCAGTTCGCCCGGCGTCAGCTCTTCCTTGATGGGAATGGGTTCGTACTGTGGAGCGCGGCGCGATTGAAAACGGCGTACGCGCGCCACCAGGCTGTCGTAGTCCAGATTCAGGCCCTCGGCGATCGGCCGCAAGTGCTCCATCTTCAGGTTTTCGCGTGACAGATACAAGCTGAACGAAGAGTGATTGTCGACGATGACGCGTCCGTCGCGATCCAAAATCTTTCCGCGCGGCGCGAGCACGGGAATCGATTTAACGCTGTTCTCGAGCGCGCGCTCCTGATAAACCTCCGGATTGCGAATCTGCAAATCCCAGAAGCCGGTAATCAGGAACAGGAATACGGCGATGGTGGTGTACTGAAAAAAAGCGATCTTCTGCGCCGCGAACTTCGTGTCGTCGCGCAAGAGAGTGTTGGGCGAACTTTGATCGTCTTGGCGCGCGATGTAAAGTTTCACTTTAGCCGGCTACTTTCAGTTTATCCAATAAGCGGAACAAGGGCAGGGCCACGGCGGCATTCAGCAGCCCAAAAATAACGGTTTGCTGCGCATCGAAGCCCAGCGTCTCACCCAACAACGCGCGCGAGAGAACCCAATAGAAGAACTGATGGAAGAAGTAAAAGAAGAAGCTGAGAATGAAGGTGACCACCGGGTTCTGAACGTCGAATCGCATGCTGACGGAGGCCGCGAAATATCCCACCAGGGTTTTGACGATGCCATACATACCTATCGGCTGATGCGACAACGAGTCCTGCACCAGGCCGATGAACATCCCGTAGAACAAGGCCGGAATCGGCCCGCCCCGGCTGAGCGCGAAATGCACGGTGATGAGCAGCGGCAACTCCAGATACGCCAGAAACGGGATGAAACGCGGCACATAGACCTGGGACAGCACCGCGACCAAGGGGATAACTACCAGCCAGACAAGGCGAAAGCGATCGGCCGCGGATTTGCGCGGAGTTTCGGCCAGCAATCGCTCGGTGTACTCGGTCATTGGTTGGGAGCAGGGGGCGCAGGAGCCACCACCGAGGCTGGCTCGTCATCGATCCCCTCCGAAACGGGCGGTTTGGGCTTAGCTACGGCCGGCACCGCTGGTTTTGGAGGTAAAACTGGCTTCGTTTGTCCAGTTTGGGCTGGCCCAGCTGCTGGTCCAGTCTGAGCCTGAGCCGGAGCCTTCGCAGCGCCAGGTTGTGCCGCCGATGCCTGCCCGGGGGCGTTGGGAGCGGCAGCAGACCCACCTGGCGAAAGCACCCCATGAACAGAAGGGATCTTGGTGAAATCAGGCGGCTTTGACCCAGGCGTGCCTTCGCCGTAAGTATGCTTCTGCTCTACGCCGACATCCTTGTAGATGGCCCGTAAGCGGTCCGCATCGGTGGACAGAGCGCCGGGTTGCGGTGCACCCTCGGGCGTTTGAGTGGCGGCGTCGTGCGGCGCGGGCAGAATGGTATAGGCCGGAGAAGCCATTTCCCCGCCCGGCACTTCCTGATGGACGCCCTGAAGCACGATCAGGACTTCTTCCACTCCGCCTTGCGTGCCACTGGGAGAGACATAAATCTCTTTGAACGTTTTGCCGTTGGGAGACGCCGTAACTTGGCCAACCGGGAAGCCCTTGGGAAAGATGCGGTCGTCACCGGAAGTGTAAAACCACTCGCCGATATCGACGTGCTCCTCGTTCTGTACGTAGTCCACCAGACACTCAGCGTGACCTTGCCCCTTGAGCGTCCCATGCACGCGGTTCTTTTGCGAAACGACGCCGGCGGCGAAGGTAGGATCTGTAATCAGCATGACTAGCGAGGCGGTGGGATACGCCTCCACCACCTTGCCGACGATCCCATCCGGCGTTACCACCGCCATACCGCTTTCGACACCGCTGGTCGACCCACGGTCGACAAACACCACCTTCGAGTTGGCGCCCGTGCCGTTCCCAATGACCCGCGCTGCTACCGTCTTGGATGGCGACCGGGCCTGAAACACGCTCAAGGCGCGGGCTCGATCCGCCGTGGACAACTCCGACTTCAGGTAGTTGTTCTCGATCTTGAGCTGGCCGTTCTCGCGCCGCAGCTTTTCGTTTTGACTGCGCACACCCAGCAGGACGAAGTAATCCTCAACGAAACCCCAGGTGTAACGGCGAACCAACTCCAGGCCGGTCTCGACCGGAGTGACCGCAGTGACCGCCCAGACGCGAATCAACGGAATATCTTTGCTGGTTTTAACCTGGTAGGCGATCAGCACCAACTGTGCCGTGATCACGATCAGCAACACCGTGAGATGGCGGTAGCGGCTGAGGAAAAAATCCATAAGTTACATCACGTTATCAGGCCTACTCAATTGCCACTCGACTTATTCAATTGCAACTCTCCGAAGCAATTTGAAGTCCGTTAACATCTTGCCGGTTCCCAAAACCACGCTGGCAAGCGGGTCCTCGGCGATCGAAACCGGCAGCCCGGTTTCCTCTCGAATCCTCTTATCTAGATTCTTCAACATCGCGCCGCCTCCGGTCAAAACAATTCCGCGATCGCTGATGTCGGCACTCAATTCGGGCGGCGTGCGCTCCAAAGCAACCCGGATCGCGTTCATGATCGTCGCTACGCACTCCGAAAGCGCTTCGCGAATCTCACTATCGTCGATGGTCAGCGTTTTGGGAACGCCCTCAATCAGATTTCTGCCCTTTATTTCCATCGTCAGAGGCTTGTCCAAAGGATAGGCTGAACCCACTTGAATCTTGATCGCCTCACCGGTTCGTTCGCCCACCAACAGGTTGTACTTGCGTTTGAGATATTGCATGATGGCTTCGTCCATGGCGTTGCCCGCCACGCGGACCGAACGCGAGTAGACGATGCCGGATAGCGAGATCACGGCCACGTCGGTGGTGCCTCCGCCGATGTCGACCACCATGTTCCCAGAGGGTTCGGTCACCGGCAGCCCAGCGCCGATGGCCGCCACCATGGCCTGCTCCACCAGGTGCACCTCGCTCGCCTTGGCGCGATAAGCCGAATCGATCACCGCGCGTTTTTCCACTTGGGTAATCTCACTCGGCACTCCGATCACGATGCGCGGATGAACCAGCACTTTGCGTCCGTGCGCCTTCAGGATGAAGTAGCTCAGCATGCGCTCTGTAACCTTGAAGTCCGCGATCACTCCGTCTTTCATGGGACGGATGGCTACGATGTTGCCCGGCGTGCGGCCCAGCATCTCTTTGGCTTCCTTGCCTACTGCCTCCACCTCGCCGTTGGTTTTGTTGATCGCAACAATGGACGGCTCGTTTACCACGATCCCCTTCCCTTTGGCATAAACCAGGGTGTTGGCGGTTCCAAGATCGATGGCCAGGTCCGAGGAAAACAGACTAAACAACGAGCGAACGTTCATGGAGAGACTTTTCGGGCTCCTTCACTAGTGGCCGTAGCACACGCATATTCCGGTTTCAGAGGTTGTAACGGGAGGCGCTCGACGGTCCATCAAAAGCGTATCATAATTCAATCACTATCGTCACTTAAGAGCTATTAATTGTTGCAAACGGTCCGATGAGGAGCCTGAGAAACGGTGGGTGCGGCCAGCGCCCCACCCGAAGAATATGCATTTCAAGCAGCCTCTCGGAACGCTGGGCGTGAAGCCGGTCGCTGGTGAACGAACCATCAGCGTTTTGTTGCAGAATGCACTGGCGGCCTTCCCGAGCGACGGCCCCGGAGCTATTGCCGCCATAGAGCGTCTTCAATCCATCGACCGCATGGCGCTGGCCCACGCGGCAGTCCAACTGCTATTGTCCGCCGAGAAGATATCGCCCGGCTTGCAACATGTGGCCGGCTTGCCGGGAGCCGGCAATTTACTGGCGGAACTGCTCATGAATCCACAGGCGTTGTCGCTGGAGGCAGCCGTGATGCTGGCGCGCAAGGTGGCGGGGTTCGAGCCCCGGCTGGATGTGCGTCTGGTCCGCAAAGCCATCGCCGACGGCGAGCATGGCGTGGGCTCCATCACCGCTACCGTGGCACTGCGAATGCTCCGATTGGTGGATGCAATCTCAGACTGCGCCCTTCTGGGCTCCTGCCTGATTCAGTTTCTGAGGCATCCGAGCGAGAAAGTGCGTTCGAAGGCGGCACTGATGCTGGGACGGTTGAATTGGAATCCGGAGCGCGTGGAAGCGCTCTTATCCTCAACGGATGCCCGGCTCCGGGCCAATGCAATAGAGTCACTGTGGGGACAGCGGCAAGCGAACGTCCGAAAAATTCTGTGGCAAGCTACTGAGGACCCGTCTGGCCGCGTGGTAGTAAACGCGCTATTGGGTCTTTACCTGGCGGGCGACCTCGATGCAACCGTGCGCCTGGCTCAATTGTCCGATGCATTCGATCCGGCGCTGCGCTCCAGTGCGGCCTGGGCCATGGGCGAATCGGGCGATCCGTTCTTCGCCGAAGCGCTCGACAAGCTCAAGGCAGACACCGACGCCGGAGTGAGCGCAATGGCCGTGAAGAGCCGGATGAGGCTGCGCGAGCCGGAAGCCGTCAAGTCCATCGAATCCCCGCTACCTGTGGAGACCTCTCCGCAGAGCGAAACCCCGGAGAGCGGAACTACCGGAGAGCGGAACTAACTAAAGACGACGTGTGCCAGAATCAAGTGGGATGAATACCCGGCGAGCGTTCTTATCAGGCGGCTTAGGCGCCGGACTAGTGGGCGGTCTCACCGGCCTGATCAGCTGCGGCGGCCACAAGCGGGCCACTGGATTTTCGGGCTACGCCTTCATCGCAAACCAGGAGGGCGGTGCGATCGCAGTAGTGGATCTGGAAGTGTTCGCCGTGGCGCGCCACATCCGCGTGGATGGATCGCCGACCGCCGTGTTGGCGAATGCTCCGAGCGCGCGGGTGTATGCACTCACCACCGAAAACGGCTCGGTGCACGAAATCCGCACGGCCAATCTCACCTTTGCGCGCAAGCTGCAAGTGGCTTCCACGGCGGTCGACATGCGGCTCTCGCCGGATGGTGACGCGCTGTACGTCCTGTGCCAAAAACCCCGGCAGTTAGTGCGCCTGAGTTTAGATCCGATGCAGGTTAGCTGGACTCTTGCGCTGCACGACGATCCAGCCGGCTTCGATATCTCGCCCGACGGAAACAGCGCGGCCATCAGCTCCGGCGCCGGGTGCTCCATTACGTTCGTCGATCTCGGGAACCGGCGCGCATTTCCTCCGATCGGCACCAGCGGCGAAATCGGCCTGGTAAAGTTTCAGCCTTCGCACGGCAATCGAGCCCGCGCGCAGTCGGACTCCCGGCAGTTGATCGCGGCCAACGTCAGCCAGCGCATGTTATCCATCTTCGATGTGCCGCGCCGGCGCCTGATGGTCGATCTGCCGCTCGCGGTGCGGCCCGATCATTTGTGCTTCAATTCCGACGGTGGCCAACTGTTTGTTACCGGCGAAGGTATGGATGCGGTGGTGGTGGTGTATCCCTACTTCACGCCGCAGATCGGACAAACCGTGCTGGCCGGACACGGCCCGGGAGCCATGGCTGCCTCCGCGTCGCCAGGATATCTTTTCGTGGCAAACCCCAAATCGGCGGACGTAAGTATTCTGGACATCGTGACCAGCAATGTAGTGGCTGTCACCCCCGTCGGCACCGAGCCTTCTTGCATCGTCATCACACCGGACGATCAATACGCGCTGGTGCTGAACCAGGCGTCGGGTGACATGGCGGTGATTCGCATTCCGAATGTTACGCGCGCCGCCACCGAGCAGCGCCGTTGGAAAAAAGGTCCGCTCTTCATGCTTCTGCCAGTGGGATCGAAACCGGTGAGCGCCGCGGTGGTGTCGATCTAAAGCGCGATCTAAAGCGCGCCCCAGGCTGCGTTGACAACAGCCAGCGCCGCAAGCGCTGCCGTTTCGGTTCGCAGAATTTCGGGGCCGAGCGAGACCGGACGCCAATTCGAACCGGCGATGAGCGCGCGCTCGCGGTCCGTCCAGCCGCCCTCGGGCCCCACCAGCAGCGCTACGGAATCGCCCGGCTGGCGATCGACGGGCAGAGCCGGGAGCAGCGCTGGCGCTTCGGCTTCCTCCAGCATGTATCGATAAGCGGCCTCCGTCTGGAGCGCAGCGGCCAAATCGAGGGGAGCTCCTATCTCGGGCAGCCGCGCCCGCCGCGATTGTTCGCTCGCTTCCCGAACAATGCGGTTCCATCTCGCGATACGCTTCCCGACGGCCTGTTCCAAACCTCGTTCGCTGCGCTCGGCCTCGACCGGCACCACGCGCGCGACGCCCAGTTCGGTGGCCTTTTCGAGCATCCACTCAAAGCGCTCAAAGCGGATCAGCGACGCGCAGAGCGAGGTGCGCACCCTAGGCTCCGGCGACGCCACTTTTTCCCGAACGGAAAACGACACCAGATCCTTGCGCGCGCTCTCTACTTCGGCCAGATACACGGACCGATTGTCGGAAATTTCAAACTGCTGGCCCGGTTCCACGCGCAGAACTCGCGTCAAATGATGCGCGTCAGGTCCCGTAATGCGCGCCCGGCCGGACTCCACGGCATCGACAAAGAATCGGCGGCGGGCCATCAGTTTACTGTACGCCGATTCCACGCTTCGCCCGACCGCAATGTTCCGGGAACTTAAGCGGCTGGGCTGCGTAGTCTATTCCATGATCTTCCAAGAGATCCACCAAGCGTCGAGACTGCTTCTGAAGAATCCCGGCCTGACCGCCATCGCGGGGCTGTCGCTCGCCATCGGCATCGGCGTCAATAGCGCACTCTTCAGCCTGACGGACGGCCTGTTGCTGCGGCCGCTGGCTATCGCGCAGCCAAGCGAGGTGGTGACCGTGGTCTCAGGCACAAACGCCTTTACGGGCAACGGCCTCTCTTACCCCGATTATCAGGACTTCCGTAGGAATAGCCGGTCATTTTCCACCGACGGATCATTTTCCACCGACGGCTCAGGGCTTGCGGCCTTTCAGTTCGACACGGTGGGCCTGGCCGAATCCGCCAACGTCCAGCCGCAAATGCGCATGGGGATGCTGGTGAGTGACAACTTTTTCAGTGCCTTGGGGATCGAGCCTATCCTGGGCCGGGCGTTTACGCCGGACGAAGGCAAAATTTCAGGACGCGATGCGATCGTGGTGTTGAGTTACGACCAATGGGTGAATCAGTTCGGGCGCGACCCAGCGATCTTGGGGCGCAATATTCGCCTCAGTGGAATCGAGTTCAAGGTAATCGGAGTGATGCCGGAGGGTTTCACCGGTATGGACCTCTATGTCCATCCGGCTTTCTATGCGCCGTTGACGATGATGCAGCGTCTGGGGGCCAGCGCCGCCAATCCCGCCGCCAATCCATTGGACGATCGCGGTAATCGCTTTCTACAAGTGAAGGGCCGGCTCCGAAGCGGAGCAACACGCGAACAGGCGCAAGCGGAACTGATGAGTATCGCCAGGAACCTGGAGAAAGAATACCCGGCCACGAATCGCAATCATCCCGTACTGGTGCAAACCGAGATGCAAGCGCGCTTCCAGCAGGATCCTTACGATAGCGCCCTGGTCACCACTTTGATGGCGCTGGCGGGCCTGGTGCTTTTGATCGCGTGCGCGAACGTCGCCAACCTGTTGCTGGCGCGCGCCCGCAGCCGAACGCGCGAGATCGCCATCCGGCTGGCGATCGGCGCTGGACGCTGGCGGTTGCTTCGCCAGCTGCTGATCGAGAGCGCCCTATTGTCATCCATCGGAGCCGTGCTCGGCCTGGGCTTCGGATATTTCGGCATTCGCTTCTTCAAGACCATCCCGATCCCTACCGACTTACCTGTCTCGCTCACCATCCAGCTGGACCATCGCGTGCTTTTATTCAGCCTGTTCACCGCTGTGGTGTGCACGCTGTTGTTCGGGCTGGCGCCGGCCTGGCAAGCGGTGCGAACGGACCTGATTCCCGCGCTCCGATCGGCGGGCCTTACGGCGAGTTCCCGCCGCAGGACCATCGGCCGCGATGTGCTGGTCATCGGCCAGGTGGCGCTCTCGCTGGTGCTGCTGGTAGCGGCCGGCATGATCCTGGATGGTTTTCGAAAATCGATGGCGATGAATCCGGGATTTCGCACGGACCACGTCATGACCATGCAGTTCGACACGGCGCTGGCGCGCTACACACCCGAACAATCGCGCCAGTTTTATCGCAACCTGATCGATCGCACGCGCGCGTTGCCGGGCGTAAAGTCGGCCACTCTGGCGGAGGCTGTGCCTCTTGCGCCCAACCAAGGCGCGCAGACCGTGATCCCCGAAGGCTATCAGTTTCCCAAAGGACAAGAGTCAGCTTCGGAGTTTGGCGAGGCTATTGACGAGAGCTATTTTTCGACCATGCGAGCGCCGATGGTGCGCGGGCGCGTGTTCAACGCGTCCGATAAGGCCGAGACGCCCGCCGTGGCCATCGTCAACGAAGCTTTCGCGGCGAAATACTGGCCGAATCAGGATGCCATCGGCAAGCGCATTCGCCTGCACGACAGCAAGGGACCGCTGGTGGAGGTGGTGGGGATTGCCAAGACGTCCCGCTATCTATTCATCGCCGAACCGCCGACGCCATTCCTCTATCTGCCTTTTGCACAGCAGCCGAGCAGCCAGATGGCGGTGCTGGTGGAGACCAATGACGATCCGGCTACGATCGCGGCGCCGTTGCGCGATGTAGTCCGCACGCTCGACGCCAACATGCCGATCTACAACTCGCGCACGCTCAGCAACTTTTACCAGATGCGCGCCGTTTCCGTATTGCTGATCATCCTGGAGTTGGTGTCAGCCATGGGCCTGCTGGGCCTGGCGCTCGCACTGGTCGGCCTGTATGGTTTGATCTCGTACTCCGTCAGCCGGCGGACCCAGGAAATCGGCGTGCGCATGGCGCTGGGCGCCAATCGGGGCAGCGTGGTCAAGATGGTGCTGCGGCAGGGCTTGATCCTGTCGCTGGTAGGCATCGCCATCGGATTCGCGGCCAGTCTGGGCGTTCGCGGGGTTCTCACGCGCGGGCTGATCGGCCTGGGCACCAGCAATCCAGCCGTCCTGATCCTGGTGCCTCTCGGGTTGCTGGTGGTGACAATCGCCGCCTGTTATGTGCCAGCCCACCGCGCCTCGCAAGTGGACCCCATTCGGGCCTTGCGCTATGAATAATTGAAATCCATGCCGCCGTATCTGCTACGCTGCTCCTAGGACCTCAGCATAGACATGGAGCTTCCCGCGAAGCTCTCGGAGCGGAGTTTGCGGCGAATTCGAAGACCCGACAGGTGGTATCTTGCCGGCGCTTTACTGATCCTACTGGTAGTCAGTTTCCTCTCTTATCAGGATTGGTCTGCCTTCCAGCGTAGCGCGCCTCAGGTGCAGCATAGCCGCGCGCTTCTGCAACAGATCGAACAAACGTTGTCCTCCATTCGGGACGCCGAGAGCGGCCAGCGTGGATTCGTCCTGACCGGCGATCCACAATATCTGGATGCGTACCATGCCGCGGTCGCCGCGCTTCCCACCGAGCTGAACAAGTTGCGCGAATTGGTGGCGGTTGAGCCCGCGTTGCGCACCCGCGTGGCAACGCTCAGCAGTTTGATTTCCGAAAAGCTCGCCGAGTTGCAGGAGACCGTGGCCTTGCGCCAGAACCAGGGATTCAAAGCCGCGCTGGCTGAAGTGGAAACCAACCGCGGCAAGCAAGCCATGGATGACGTTCGCCGGGTCGGATTGGATCTGCAGAACGAAGTCTACAGCGGCCTGATGCAAGGCATTCGCGGGCGCCAGCAGCAGGGCTCCACAACGCGCCTGACTACGGCGCTGGGCGCCGGGGTTCTGTTCCTGTTCCTGGTGCTCGCAACCATCGATATTGGCCGTACCACCGGGGAGCGCGATCGACTGATTGTCGACCTGGATTCAGCGAATAGTCGCACTACGGCCAGCCGCGACTTTTTGCACACCACGTTGACCAGCATTGGCGACGCCGTGGTGGCTACCGACAACGCCGGAAGAGTGACCTTCATGAACGGAGTGGCCGAAAGTCTGACTGGCTGGACCCAGGCGCAGGCCCAGGGGCGGCCGCTCCAGGACGTATTGACTCTGGTGAATGAGCAAACCCGTCTGCCTTTGGACAATCCGGTGGACCGCGCCTTGCGCGAGGGCTTGATCGCCGGTCTGGCGGATCACACCGTGCTGATTTCGCGCGACGGCGTGGAACGGCCCATCGACGACAGTGCCGCGCCCATCCGTAACTCGCAGGGCGGAACCATTGGGGTGGTGTTGGCTTTCCGCGACATCACGGGGCGGCGGGAGGCGGAAGAACAATTGCGCCGCTTGAACCAGGATTTAAGACGCACCAACCAGGACCTGCAACAGTTCTCCTACGCCGCGTCTCACGATTTGAAAGAACCGCTGCGAACCGTTTCCAACTATTTGCAGCTCATTCGCAGCCGCTATTCGGGAAGGGTTTTAGATCAGGAGGCGGGACAGCTGTTCGATGTGGCCGTGGCGGGCGCACAACGCATGCATGCCCTGGTGGAGGCGCTGCTCGAATACTCGCGTTCGGGCGAAGTGGGCGATGCCCCGCTCGAGCCGGTGCCCGTGGATAAGGTGGTCGGCGATGCCATCACCAACCTGCAAAGTTCCATCTCGGAAACCAGCGCCGACGTCTCGCTCGGTCCGCTGCCGGTGGTAAACGCCAACCCGCAGCATTTAACCCAGGTATTCGAGAACCTGATCGGCAATGCCCTGAAATACCGTTCCCAACAGCCTCCGCGCATCTCGGTGACCGCGGCCGAAGGAGCGCAGGAGTGGGTGATTTCGGTGGAAGACAACGGCATCGGAATTCCTCCCGAATATCAAGCCCAGATTTTCGGCATCTTCAAACGTCTGCATGGCGACGAATATCCGGGAACCGGAATTGGCCTGGCTACCTGCAAGAAAATTGTGGACCGGCATGGCGGCAGCATCTGGGTTGATTCGGAACCAGGCAAGGGCGCGCGATTCTCATTCACGCTTCCGAGAGCGGCGACTCCCGTGCCGGCCATGCCGCATAATCAATCTTGAAACATGATCGCCTTTCTGCGCGGCAAGCTGCTTGAGAAACATCCGAATCAAGTGATCGTCGAAACGTCCGGAGTGGGTTACGACGTGATGATTCCCGTTTCAACTTTTTCCACGCTCCCCGACGCCGGCGCCGAAGTGGCGCTACGCATCCACACCCACGTGCGTGAAGATGCGCTGGCGCTGTTCGGATTCCTGACCTCGGAAGAGAAAGGGCTGTTTGAAAAACTGATCTCTGTGAGCGGCATCGGCCCCACGCTGGCCATCAAGGTGCTGTCTGGTATCGCGACGGCGGCCATCATCGACGCCATTCGCGGCGGTCATGTGGAGCAACTGGTTCGCATCCCCGGCGTCGGAAAAAAGACCGCGGAGCGAATGGTGCTGGAGTTGAAAGACAAGCTGGAGGGCTTGGGAGGGGGCATGGCACCGGCGAGCATTTCCGCGCGGGCTGAACCCGCCCTCAGTGGGATCGAACAAGATGTGCTGTCGGCCTTGCTGAATCTGGGCTGCCAGCGTTCCGCCGCCGAGGCTGCGGTGCGAAAAGCCAAAGCCGCGGAGCCTTCTTCCGCCTTCGAGCCAATGTTCCGCAAAGCGCTGGAGCTGGTGCGTTAAGATGCGTGAGACCGGTATCGCCTCGCTCTCGCCGCTGGAGGGCGAACGCCAATTTGAAGCCGCGCTTCGTCCCACGCGCCTGGCCGATTTCACCGGCCAGCCCAAGCTCAAAGAGAACCTTTCCATCGCCATCGAAGCCGCCAAGAAGCGCGGCGAGGCCATGGATCATGTTTTGCTCTACGGGCCGCCGGGCTTAGGCAAAACCACACTCGCCACCATCATCGCCGGCGAATTGGGCGTCGATTTCGAACAGACCTCCGGCCCGATTCTGCAGAAGAAGCTGGACCTGACGGGCGTGCTCACCAACATCCGTTCTCGCCAGGTCTTTTTCATCGACGAGATTCATCGTCTGCTGCCTGACGTGGAGGAAATCCTGTACGCCGCGCTGGAAGATTTCCGCATGGATATTTTGATTGGCACCGGGCCCGGCGCGCGCACTCACTCCATCTCCATTCCGCATTTCACCGCCATCGGCGCCACCACGCGGCAAGGCCTGGTGAGCGCTCCCCTGCGCGGACGTTTCGGTCTGGTGCTGCGGCTGAATCATTACGGTGTGGCGGAGCTGACGGCGATCGTCGAGCGCTCCGCAAGTCTGCTCGGCGTGACGTTGGATCTGGATGGCGCTGAAGAGATCGCACGGCGCAGCCGGGGCACGCCACGAATCGCCAATCGTCTGCTGCGCCGGGTTCGCGATTACGCGCAGGTTCGCGCCGAGGGGCACATCGACCTGCGCGCGGCCACCAATGCACTGGACTTGCTGGAGGTGGATCGCTTCGGCCTGGACGAAATCGACCAGAAGATCATGCTCACGCTGCTCGAAAAATACGGCGGCGGTCCGGTGGGCGTGAATACCATCGCCGCTTCGATCGACGAAGAGGCGGATACCATCGAAGAGGTCTATGAACCTTATCTGATGCAGCTCGGGTTCATCGACCGCACGCCCCGCGGGCGCGTGGGCACGCCACGCGCATTCGAATATTTCAAGATCCCACCGCCTTCGCGCGGGCTGCAGAGCGGTCTATTTTGAAGACCGCTTTTCTCGGGCTCGGTTCTAACGTGGGAGATCGCGAAGCACAGCTGCGAGAGGCAGTGAAACTTCTGGAATCGGACGAGGTTCGCGTCCTGCGCCGGTCGTCGCTCTATGAAACAGCGCCACAGGAGATGCTCGATCAGCCGTGGTTCCTGAACGCGGTAGTGCAAGTGGAAACCACGTTTTTTCCGATGCAATTGCTGGCGCGAGTTCGCCAGATCGAACGCGACATGGGCCGCCGCCGCGTCACTCCGAAAGGTCCACGCAATATCGATATCGATATTTTGTTCTATGGACGCGTGGTGATCGCGACAGCGGAGCTCGAAGTGCCGCACCCCAGGATCGGGGAGCGCCGCTTTGTTCTGGATCCGCTGGCGGAGATCGCGCCGGATTTCCGGCATCCGCTAACGGGCAAGACCGCTAACGAAATGTTGAATGCCCTAGAGCCGCAAGGCGTGCGGCGGTTGGCGGTTAGCCTTTAGCCATTAGCCAGCAGCGGTCTTTCGGGCTCATCTTTTCCGCTGCTAAACGCAAAATCAGCCGGGGCGTCTGGGCCCTCCAGCCTCCCAGAAATTCCAGCACCTCCCGGGGCTTCTTCGGATACGTCTCCTTGAGCAACCATCCGACGCCTTTTCGAACCATGTCGTCGGCGTCCTCCATCAATAAACTGCAAACATGGAAGATTGTTTCGGTTTGGCGGCCGCGCTTGGCTTCGTAGACCAGTGAAACAGCGGCGGAGCGCCGCTTCCATCGATTCTTGGATTTCGTCCAGCCGGCCAGCCGATCCGCCAAGCCCGGTTGATTCGCAATCGACGCCGCAATCTGCCAGGTGGAAACGCCGTCGCAGTGCGACCAGTTCCGGACGTAGCGGTTGATCCATCGTTCGAACATGGCGAATTCACGCTCGCCGCAGGATTTCGCGAATCGCCGGTAAAGGTGGCTTACCAGCACGCCTTCCTCCAGCATTCCGCTCTTCCACAATTCGGTGACGAACCGATCGCGGTCCCGAACCGGCCAGGTCTTCACTTCCCTGTACGCGAGCCGCGCGAGTTCGCGCACCCGCGGAGTACGAACACCATAGGGCTTGACTGGCTCCTTGAAAAAGCCGGCTTCAAACTCGGGATCCGCCGCGGCTATCAAATGCGCCCGCACAGTCTTCAAAAGACTTGCAACGTGGTCGGTTTTCATTCCCTGCAAATTCCCCGCTCGCTGCTCTCAATGAATTTCACCAGATGCCGGGTATGCTCGGTATCGAGCTCGGCCGCGATGCGTGCGAGGGCATCCTTCAGCTTCAATCCGGAGCGATACAGGATCCTGTACGCCGCCTTCAACGCCAGAATCTCCGGGTGCGTCAGACCGGCTCGCTTGAGGCCCACCAGGTTCAACCCATTCGGCTTCACATTGAAGTCGGTGTACAGGAAGAACGGCGGCACGTCCAGATTCACGCGCGAATTGCCGCCGATCATGGCCAGCTTCCCGATCTTGGAATACTGATGAATCACCACGCCGCCAGAGATGAACGCCTGATCTTCCACATCCACGTGCCCGGCCACCAGCGCGCAGCTCGCGATCACGGTGTGGTTGCCGATCCTGCAATTGTGCGCGATGTGTCCCGACGTCATGATGTAATTGCCATCGCCGATTACGGTTGCGCTCTCCGCCTCGGTGCCGCGCGAGATGGTGTAGTGCTCGCGGATGATGTTGCCGTCGCCGATGCGCAAATAGCTCCGTTCGCCGGTGAAGTGCTTGTCCAGCGGATCGGTCCCCAACACCGTGCCGGCCGAAATCTCATTGCGCTCGCCGAGCGTGGTCCAGCGCTTCACATATACATAAGGCTCGATGCGGCAGTGCGCGCCAATCACGACATCTTCTTCGACGATCGCAAACTCGCCAATCGTCACCTGCGGCCCGACCTGCGCACCCGGATGAACGCGCGCGCTGGCGGCCACCGAGGCGGATGGATCAACTGGCATAAGTTTGCCACATAAGTTTGTATGATACAGGCTGAGGTGACACAGGTGACGGTGGATGAGATCGCGCGACAGTTAAAGGCAACGTATGAGGGAGCCGGCGATCTTGACATCACCGGCGCCGCGACGCTCGAATCCGCCGGACCAAACGAAATCGCCTTCGTCGGCAATCGCAAAGCCGCCGCCCAAGCCGCTCAATCGCGCGCGGGTTGTCTGCTGGTTAGCGACGAATTCCCCGCCGACCGCACCATCATCCGCGTGGCTGAGCCGCGCGCCAGCTTCGCAACAGCGATCAATCTGCTCTACCCGCCGCCAGTGGTCACGCCCGGAGTTCATCCCGCCGCAGTGGTCGCCCCTGACGCCGAGATCGCCGCTTCCGCCTCTGTTGGTCCGCATGCCACCGTCGGCTCCGGAGCCCGCATTGGCGAGCGCACGTCGGTGGGCGCGGGTTCGAGCATCGGTGCGGGAGTCCGCATCGGCGCGGATTGCCTGCTGCACGCCCGCGTTACCATCTACGACCGCGTCAGCATCGGCGATCGTGCCGTGCTGCACTCCGGCTGCGTGCTCGGCGCGGATGGATTCGGATTCGTACGCGGCCCCAGCGGTTACCAGAAATTCCCGCAGATCGGAGGCGTGGAGATCGGCGACGACGTCGAGATCGGCGCGAACTCATGCGTCGACCGGGCAGCTCTCGGCATCACCCGCATCCGCGACGGCGTCAAGCTCGACAACCTGGTGCACATCGGCCACAACTGCGACATCGGCCGGCACGTCGTGATCGCCGCACAAACCGGACTCTCGGGAGGCGTGGTGGTGGAAGAATTCGCGGTGATCGGCGGCCAGGTGGGCATCGGAGACAAAGCTCGCATAGAATCCGGCGCCGTGCTGGGCTCCGGCTGCGGCATTCTCACTTCCAAAATCGTTCGCAAGGGCCAGGTCTACTGGGGAACTCCCGCGCGGCCTCTGAAAGAGCACCTGGAACAATTGGCGAATCTGGCGCGCTTGCCGAAGCTTCGCAAGCAAGTTGCCCAATTGGAAGAGCTTGCCCAGTTGGATGAGCCTGCCAAGCTGGATGAGAAAGTGGAAAAACGATTGCGCGGCGAAGGTAGCTAAACTACCGCCCGGCGCCCACTGCTCTCCCGCAACCTTTGCGCGCGGCCGGCACCGAGCGCTCCAAGATGGTGTTGGTATCCGCCACCAGACGTTGCAGTTGCGACATATACTGGCGGGCTTCGAATTGTCCGGCCGGCAATGTCATTTCCAGATAGTAAGCGATGGCCTCGATAGAACTCAAAGGCTGGCGCAATTCGTGAACCAAATCGCGCAGGCGCTCCTCAGGCGAAGCTATCGCGACGGAAGCTTCCAGGTAGTGAGGAGTTTCAACAAGAACAACGGCGGCGGCAGACATCGTCTTCGACAATTCCCTTTCGAACGTTCGCGGACCCACCCCAGGACTGAGCGACCGTTCAATTCAACAAATGGGGGAATTCGTTTTATACCCCTAAACTCCGGCACGCGTCAAGAGAATCTAGAGAAAAATTTCTCGAAGTTTTTATCGTGAGTTGGCCGACAATTCAGGGGTTAGGAACTCGCGCGTTTCTCTCTCGCGATTGCCACCACAGTCTCGGCGCTCAAGTCGCAAGGATCCACCTCGTACTCGCGCAGTGTGTACGGGACGCCCAGCTCGTCCAGAATGCGCGTGGCGTTCGTCTTCATCCGGGTCTGCAGCGGAACGGGGGCCAAAGCCCCTCGCATGATATTCTAATGGGTTAGGCTCCCCGGCTATCTCGAAGCAACGCGCGAGCTTGAGGTATTCACCATGTCAGGACATTCCAAATGGGCGACCATCAAACACAAGAAGGCCGCCACAGACGCCAAGCGCGGGAAAGCGTTTACCCGCATTATCAAGGAAATCATGATTGCCGCCCGCGGCGGGGGTGGAGACCCGGATATGAATCCCCGTCTCCGCAAGGCCGTCACCGACGCGAAAGCCGCCAGCATGCCCGCCGACAACATCAAACGCGCCATCATGCGCGGTACCGGTGAGTTGGAAGGCGGTCAGATCGACGAAATCACCTTTGAAGGCTACGGACCGGGTGGCGCCGCCGTGCTGGTGAACGTGGCCACCGACAACCGCAACCGGACGGTCAGCGAAATCCGCCACGTGTTCTCCAAGAATGGCGGGAATTTGGGCGAACAGGGCAGCGTGGCCTGGATGTTCGAGCGCAAGGGCCAGATCATCATCGAAAAAGACAAAGCGGAAGAAGATCAGTTGATGAATCTGGTGCTGGAGGCGGGCGCCGAGGACATGCGCGACGATGGCGAAGATTGGGAAGTGATTTCGTCTCCCGAAGCGCACGACGCGGTGCTGGAGTCCATCCGCAAGGCCGGAATCACCACGGCGTCCGATGAAATCGCCATGGTCCCGAAGAACCTCACCAAGCTCGAAGGCAAGAACGCTTCGGCCATGTTGCGGCTCAGTGAAGCATTGGAAGAACACGACGACGTACAAAACGTCTACTCCAACTTCGACGTCGACGAAAAAGAGTTGGAAGCAATGGCATAGGGCCCGTGCGCATTCTGGGCATTGACTGTGGCACCCAACGCACCGGCTACGGGCTGATTGAAAGCGATGGCCGCTTGCATCGCATGATCACCGCCGGGTCCATTCACACCAGTCCCAGGCAGCCGCTGGAAGTTCGTTTGCTCGTCATCGCACAAGGCCTGCGCGAAGTGATTCAGGCGCACACGCCCGAATCCGCGGCCGTGGAAGAAGTCTTTTATGCACAAAACGTCAAGACCGCGCTGAAGCTCTCGCATGCCAGGGGCGTGGTGCTGCTCACTATGGCCGAAGCCGGGCTGGCGGTCGGAGAATACTCGCCGCTCGAGATCAAAACCAGCGTGGTGGGTTATGGCCGCGCCGAAAAGCAGCAAGTGAAGATGATGGTGCATTCCCTGCTGGCTTTGGAAAATCAAATTGACTCCGAAGACGCTTGCGACGCCATCGCTGTTGCCATCTGCCACGCCACGCGTACCTCCACGGAACTGCGGCTTAGGGTGGCGCGATGAGAACCCTGGCCGTCTTCCTTTTGTTTGCGGCGACGCTATGCGCCGCTCCGCAGCTCTTCTATTCGAAATTTTTCAAAGGCAGCGTGCCCGAATACGTCGCCATCACCGTGGACCGCGACGGCCAGGCAACTTATCAGGAAGCCAAGGAAGACGACAACCCCATTAAGATCCAGTTGGACCGCGCCTCCGTTCGGGAGATGTTCGACCTTACTCAGAAGCTGGACCGTTTTCAGCATCCCCTGGAATCCGGCTTGAAAATCGCCAACCTGGGGATCAAGACGTTTCGCTTCGACGATGGCGCCGAGCATCACGAGATTCAGTTCAATTATTCCCAAGACCTCAGCGCGCAAGCCTTGCTGGACTTCTTCGAGCGCATCACCGAAACAGAACAGCACTTCGCCAATCTGGACCGCACCGCGCATTTCGAAAAGTTGGGCGTGAATGACGTGCTCCTCCAGATGCAGGTCACGATGGAGCACAATCGCTTAGTCGCCCCCGAACAGTTTCTGCCGCTTCTAGACCGCATCGCCAAGAACGAAAGTTACCTGCATATCTCCCGCGAGCGCGCCGCGGCCATGGCCGACGACATCCGCAAATCGCCACAGACGCCGGAGAAGCCGCGCTAATGAAGTACGTGTTCTCGATCAGCATGCTGATCGCATGGGGGGCGCTCGGGAGCGCGCAAACCGTCTCCCAGGAAGAACAGCAGAGCCTGCAGAGAGCGCTCAGCGAAGGCGGCAACAGCCGCACCGAGTTTGAGCTGGCGATCGAGAATCACCTCAAGCAGTATCCCAATTCGCCGCGCCGGGCGGAGCTCGAACGCGCGCTGGTGAAGGCCGCCATCGAGCTGAACGACGACGCCCGGCTGACGCAATACGGGGAAAGCGTGCTCTCCCGCGACCCCAACGACACGCAGGTGCTGGAACACGTGGCTACCGCTCTGCTGCATCAGGGCGACAAGGCCAGCGCTCAACGCGCGCTGGACCATGCACGCCATCTGGCGGACCTGATTCAAACCGCTTATCAATACGATAAATTCGAGCCGGGCGGAGGAGCCGAAGAAGTAAAGCGCAAGGAAGAGTTCGATCGGGGACGCGCCCGGGCGCTATTGCTCGAAGCGCGCGCGCAGGGTCTACTGGGCCATACCAACGAAGCCATCCAATTGGCGCAATCGAGTTACAACGTTTTTCCAAGCGTGGAAGCCGGGCATGAAGCATCGCGCTGGCTCTCGTCCGCCGGGAAGGATCAAGAAGCGCTCCAGTATCTCGCCGATTCCTTCACTATCGGAGGTTTACATTCCGCCGGCCAGGATGCCGCCACGGATCGCGCGCACCTGGGTGAGTTGTATCGCAAGCTGCATGGTTCCGAAGACGGCCTGGGCGATCTGATCCTGAAAGCCTACGACACCACATCTTCCGAGCTCGCGGCGCGCCGCGCGGAGTTGCGGGAATACGATCCCAACTCACAGCTCAAGGATCCAATCCAATTTACTCTCTCGGGTCTGGATGGCGAAAAGCTTCCGCTTTCTTCACTGCTCGGCAAAGTGGTGGTGATGGACTTCTGGGCCACCTGGTGCGGTCCCTGCCGCGCCCAGCATCCGCTCTACGAACAGGTGAAAGCGAAGTTCCAGGACTCGAGCGACGTGGTGTTCCTGGCCGTGGATGCGGACGAAGATCACAGCCTGGTAAAACCATTTCTCACCCAGATCAAGTGGAGCCAGAAAGTTTATTTCGAAGATGGGTTGCAGAGCTTGCTGCAGGTTTCTTCCATTCCCACTACCATCATTCTTGGCAAGACGGGCGGCGTCTTCACTCGCATGGTCGGCTTTATTCCAGACCGTTTTGTCGACATGCTCACCGAGCGTGTAAACCGCGCTCTTGGCAAGCCCACATCGGGTACCAGTCCCGTGACTCACCAATGACGCCCTCGTTCCCTCGAATCACCTGGATTGTGCTGGACAGCGTAGGAGCCGGCGAAATGCCGGATGCAGCCCAATATGGAGACGCGGGCAGCGATACTCTCGGGCACATCGCATCCACCCGCCAATTGCACCTTCCGAACATGGCGCAACTGGGCTTGGGTAATCTCAAGGCCCTGGCGCATGTAGGTCCCGTGGATCATCCCAGCGCTGCGTTCGGAAGATGCGCCCTGGCATCGCCGGGCAAGGACACAACCACCGGCCATTGGGAGATGGTGGGCATTCATCTCGCGAAACCGTTTCCACTCTTTCCGCACGGATTCCCGCCGGATTTCATGCGGGAGTTCGAG
>JBEKLB010000055.1:0-21369 GCA_050010415.1 Bryobacteraceae bacterium
CTGGTGTAGGGCTGGATTTTGTTAATGGCATCGTGCAGCTTTTGGCGATCGGCCGTGAATTCGGACAGCGCGATTCCGCTGGTGGTGAAGATAGCGGCGCGGCTGGTGGGATCGATGGATTCGTCCAGATGGCGATGCATGGCCTGGCGCGCCTGCAGCAAGTCGCCGGATTTCAGGTGAACATCATCGACCAGATAAGCGACGTAGCTTTCCGGAAGGACGGAGGGAAAGGGAGCCGAAGCCTGTGCTCTGTCGCGTGGGGCCGTGGCGCCAGGGGCCGGGATTTCGGCGATCCCTTCCGTTTTTTCGACAGAAAATTTGGTGATGATCTGCAGCTTGCCTTTATCGAAGAGCTGGAAGTTTTCCCGAGTCAGATTTCCGACCGGATGCCCGTCACGATCGCGAACGACCACGGGCACTGAGATCAGATTGACGCGGCTGCTGAACGTAATGGGCGCTTCTTCCGAGGCGATCTCGGGCTGACCTTGCGCGGGAGCCGGCTGGGGCCAGAGAGGAGCGGTAATCATTATGAGCGCAGATAGTGGTCCTAATCTCATCCGACTGCCGGGTCCTGATAAACTATTGTGTCCGACCCGGTTCGTGGGGTCAAAGGAGCCAACATTATGATTATGCGGAGCGATCGGCAGCAATGAGCGAACAGAGTTTAGAGGAGGCGCTGCAAGCCTCCGGAAGTCCGGTGGAACGCCTGCGCAACTCGCAGATCGGCCCGTACGCTTTTCCGGTGGTGCGTCCCGAGTTCACGAATTGGAGAGATGAGCAGCGGGCGTGGAAGGAGACCTGCGCGCTTCTGGACCAGTCCCATCACATGGCGGACCTCTATCTGGAGGGCCCGGAGGCGCTCAAGGTCCTTTCGGATCTGGGTATAAATAGCTTCAAGAATTTCAAAGTGAATCAGGCCAAGCAATTTGTCGCTTGTAATCACCAGGGGTATGTGATCGGGGATGCGATCCTCTTTTATCTTGACGAAAGCAAGTTCAACTTAGTGGGACGGCCTCCGGCTCTCAATTGGGTGCAATACAAGGCTGAGACGGGCGGGTACAAGGCGAAGGCAGAGCGGGACGAAAGGTCTGCCGTCAATCAAGGGCGGCGCAGGACTTATCGCTTCCAGATCCAGGGACCGCACGCGCTGCGCACCATGGAGAAGGTGACGGGAAAGCCGGCGCCCGATATCCGCTTCTTCAATATGGATGTCTTCCGCATAGCGGGTCGCAGCGTTCGGGCATTGCGGCACGGGATGGTGGGCCAGCCCGGCTGGGAACTATTTGGGCCTTGGGAAGACGGTGACGCCGTTCGTGCTGCGATTGTCGAAGCCGGCCAGGAATACGGCATTCGACAGGTGGGATCGAGAGCTTACCCAACCACGTGTCTCGAGTCAGGCTGGATTCCGTCGCCGCTTCCGGCGATTTATGCCGGTGACGAGATGAAGCCGTACCGGCAGTGGCTTAGCACCAAGAGTTATGAAGCCACGGCGTCACTCGGCGGCAGTTACTATTCGAATAACATCACTGATTATTACCTGACTCCGTACGATCTGGGTTACGGCCCGTTCGTCAAATTCGACCATGATTTCATTGGCCGCGCGGCTCTGGAGAAAATGACCGATCATCGGGGACGTAAGAAAGTAACTCTGGTGTGGAACGGTGAAGATATCGCGCAGGTATTTGGATCCTTGTTTCAAGCTGGAGACATCGCCAAGTATATCGACTTACCGCTGGCTAACTACGCGACGTTACCGTTTGACAAGGTACTGAAAAACGAGAAAATCATCGGGCTGTCCACTTACACCGGCTACACTTACAACGAACGCGCGATGATCTCGTTGGGCGTGGTGGACCTCGCGCACAGCGAGCCTGGCACCGAGGTTACGGTGGTGTGGGGCGAGGAAGCGCGGGGATCGACAAAGCCGACCGTGGAGCGCCACAAGCAGGCTGAAATCCGCGCCACGGTGGCCGCCGTGCCTTACGCCGAAGTTGCACGGGTGGCCTACCGGCCGCACTAAGATAAGGGAGCACGAATGGCATATATTTTTCACGAGGACGATCTCCCCAAAATGGTCGGAGTGTCGGGCGGGCGCGAACGCACGTTTTTCGTCAACAAAGAACTTACTAACATCGACGACATGCTGGCGGGAGTAATGGTGTATAAAGCGCATGGCTCGTCGCCTTATCACTATCACGAAATCTGCGAGCACTTTTACTTCATCATGGAAGGCCATGGTTCGGTGGAGAGCGAAGAAGGCGTGCGTCCGGTGGGTCCGGGCGATCTAGTGTATATTCCCGCGGACGCCAAGCACCGGCTGCGAGCCAGTGAAACCGGGCTATTCTATTTCGAATTCCAGGCGCCCAATCGTTTTAAGACCCACATCCTGGACGGAACGCCGGACGACTTGCGCTGGAACCGCGTGGACGGGCGCGTGTGGGTCCAAACATAAGGAACTCGCCATGACATCGTCACTTACTTTCATCGATACCAACCAGCTGCCCCGCGTGAAGACTCCGCAAGGCGAAGTTACCGAGATCCTCAATCAGCAGTTAGTGGGCGCGAAGAATGTCCTGGGAACATTGCGCTGGCTTTCTCCCGGGGAAAAATTTGAAGCCGGCCCCCAAGAAAAACATCAACTCATTTACTTGATGGAAGGGCAGGGGAGCATTCGCCTGGACAGCAAGGATTACGAAGTCGCCCGCGGCGCGGGAGTGTATCTGGGACCTTCAGAATCGGCCAGCATTCAAGCGGGAGCCGGATCGCCGCTGAAGCTGTTCCATCTGATGGTGCCCCGAATCCCCGCGTGAGGTATTCGGAAGGTGCGAAAACACTTGCTGGCACGGCTCTAACCGTTTTGTAACAAACCGGTTTCTCCTTGACAAAGTGATGAAAACAGGCAAAACTGGCTTAATTAGCTTGGTCGTTTCGCCATTAGCTCGAAGACTGAACTTTGTGCGTTCAGCCACAAAGGGAATCATGCTCAATAAAATTTCAGCCCACGTAGTTCTTGTTGGTTTGCTTACGCTCTCAGTGGCGTCTTTGGTCTATGGACAAGCCACGGGAAGCATTTCAGGGACAGTGACGGACTCGACCGGGTCGGCTGTGCCGGGAGCGAAGGTGACGGTGACAGCACCGGCGACTGGAACATCGCGAACTGCGACAACCAGCCAAGGGGGCGAGTACATTGTGCCTTTGCTGGGCGTTGCGAATTACAACATCCAGGTGGAGCTGCAAGGTTTCCAGACCGCCAAAGCCGATGACATCCGGCTGCAGGTGGATGAACATCGCGAGTTGGATTTCAAGCTGTCGCCCGCGTCGGTTCAAACCAGTGTGGAGGTGAGCGCGAGCGCCGTGCAGATTCAGACCGCGGACGCCACACTCGGCCAAGTGATCACGACGCAGCAGGTGGCCGACCTGCCATTGAATGGCCGCGATTTCGTGCAGCTTGCCACGCTCACGCCTGGTGTAGCGCAGGAAACGAATCCGAACAGCTTTTTCAACGGTGGACCGAGCAGCGAAGCGTCCGCGCGCGGCTCTTATTCGCTATCGGTGGGCGGATCGCGCGCCAATAGCACCGATTGGCTGCTGGATGGAAACGACAACAACGAGCTAACGTCGGGCGCGATTTCGATTCTTTCTTCGATCGATTCGATCCAGGAGTTCAAGGTCCTTACTTACAACTACTCGGCGGAATGGGGAACTCGCGGCGGCCCGACGGTGCTGGTGACGACCAAATCGGGAAGCAACAACTTCCATGGCAGTCTATTTGAATTCCTGCGCAACACCGATCTGGATGCGCGCAGCTTCTTCGCCTCCAATACCGAGCAGTTCAATCTGAACCAATTCGGCGCCTCGTTCGGCGGGCCTATCAAGAAAGACAAGGTTTTCTTCTTCATGGATTACGAGGAGAAATACCAACGTCACGGAATTCCCTTTACCGGGCTGGTGCCTACGGTGGCCATGCGAAACGGCAACTTTACCGACAACGCGTTCGGCCAGCCGAACACCACCGCGCTATCGAGTCCCTATGTGAACAACATCCTTCCTGCGAGTTCGATCGATCGCGTGGGTCAAGAGCTCATCAATTTATATCCGCTTCCCAATGCAAACAATCCTGCACTCGAGTACAACTACACGAGTGAACCTGTCAGGTCGCTGAACGAAGGAAAGTTCGACATCCGTCTGGATGAAAATCTTTCGGCCAAGGACAGTTTGTTCGCGCGGTTCAGTTACGACCAGGCGGAATCCTATGTGCCCGGAGGTGCGCCCGGGTTTGCCGAACAGGGGGCTTTTGCGAGCAATCAGAGTATCCAGAATCACGCCCGCAATGCGGCTATTTCCGAGACTCACCTTTTTTCGCCCACAACTGTGAACCAAATGAGCTTTGGATTTAACCGGATCTTCGATTACATCACCTCGCAGGGAACCGGAAGCTGCTATGCGCAGACCTTGGGTATTCCAGGCGCGAATTTGGGCGGCAACAGCTGCGGTCTGACCTCGGTATCGATGAGCACCTACTACTCGCTCGGCGATCGAGGGTACACGCCGTTCGTTGGCGGTACCAATGTCTGGACATTCAATGATTCGATCGACATGGTGCGGGGCAACCACGACATCCGTGCCGGCTTCGGTTATCGAGCGAATCAGCTAAACACGGTGGCGGTTGGTTTTCCGAACGGGTTCTGGGTGGTAGTGGGCGTTACGGGGGACGCCGCAGCGGATCTTTTGGCTGGGATCTACGTCTATGGCGCCCACGATCAGGAGTTCGACGGGGGAGTTACCGGTCGGCGCTGGAAAATGTACAGGCCCTACGTCGAAGATACCTGGCGAGTGGGCAAGAATTTAACCTTGAATCTGGGTCTGGCGTACGCGATGGTCACGCCTATCAGCGAAGTTGCGAATCGCATGTCCGATTTTGACCCGGCCAACGGACAGTTTTTGGTCGCAGGCCAAAATGCTGGATCGAGCGCCGGAATCAAGATGGACTGGACCGCGCTGGAGCCGCGCCTTGGGGCTGCGTGGAAACCGTTCGGCAACAGGACGGTGTTTCGCGGCGGTTACGCGATCTTCCACGATTCCTCCTGGAATCAGGGCGCGCAGGGGCTGTGGCAGAACCCGCCGTATTACGCCGAATCGGACGCGTTTGGAAGCAGTCCCATGTCGGCGGGATTCCAGACTTTCAGTGCGCCGCCTACCCCGGCCAGTTTCACCGGCACCATCTGGTCCCAAGACACGGACTTCAAACAGGGCAGAATTCAGCAGTTCAACGTCAACGTGGAGCAACAGGTCCCGGGAAACATCGTGCTGACGGCCGGCTATGCTGGGTCTCGCGCTTCTCATATCCTCGAATCCGGGAACAACATCAACGTGGGATCTCCCACGGCGTGCGGCACCGTCTCCGGGTATACCCTCGGCTGCGGCCCCAATGGATCGGCATTCGTTTCTCCTTATGCGGCCGAGTTCCCCGGTTCCACCATCTCGAATATCTTTGACAATGGCCGGTCGCACTACAACTCGCTTCAGATTAAAGCCGAGACTAAGAGCGCGCGCGCCGGCATTTACGGGCTAATCTCGTACACTTATTCGCGCTCCTATGACACCGGTTATTCGGACGGTTTGGGAAGCATCATCGGCGCCACCTATTTTCCTCTTCCCGGATATCAAACCCTGGATTGGGGACTTTCGCAGATCAATCTCAATCAGAATTTCACCGCGAGCATTATTTACGACTTGCCGTGGGGCAAGGGACGGCATTGGGGCGCCAACTGGAACGCTGCGGGCAATGCAATCGCTGGAGGCTGGGAACTCACCGTGATCGAACACGCCACGTCCGGATTTCCCATTTTCGATATCGACAGCAACAATACTTCCGGGGCTGGCTTTGTGAATGCGAATGGAAGCTCGATAATCCGCCCCAACATGACGTGCAATCCGGCGCTGAGCAATCCAACGTTGTCCGCGTGGTTCAATACCGCCTGCTTCGCGAAGCCGGCGGCCGGCGAACTGGGCAATGCCCCGCGCACGCTTCCCGTTGGCGGGCCGGACTTCGTGAACACGGACTTTTCCATCATCAAGCACTTTGTTCCGCGCGAAGGATGGCGAGTGGATCTCCGGACCGAGTTCTTTAACTTGTGGAACCATCCGCAGTTCGGCGCTCCGGGCGGCAACGGGAGCGGCGCGGATTTCAATACTCCGCAGTTCGCCGTGATCAACTACACGGTGAACAATCCGCGTGTGGTGCAGTTCGGTCTCAAGCTGGCATTTTAGCGTCGGTGAGCTAAACTGGTTCGGATGAAGCGGCTCGCGATTGCGTTGCTGCTCACAGGCGCGCTTGCCTGGAGCCAGCCGAAGCGCAAGATCATTATCAACGAAGATTGTTCCGGACCGGGCGGCAGTAATATGCAGACGCTGGCGCTGCTGATCCAGTCGCCGCAAGTAGAAGTGCTGGGCATCACCGTGGTGAGCGGAGACCAGTGGCGCGACGAAGAGGTAGCGCACACGCTGCGGCTGCTCGAGATCATGGGACGCACGGACATCCCCGTGATGCTGGGAGCTGCGTTTCCGCTGGTGCGCACGCGTGACGAGTCAATCCAATGGCAGGAACGCTACGGCAAGGTGTCCTACGCGGGCGCCTGGGACCAACGCTGGTGGCACGAACCGACGGTGGTGCCCGCGCTCGCCGAGGGAACGCCCAGCGTAAAGCCCGCGGCCGAAGATGCGGTTCATTTCCTGGTGCGGATGGTCCACCAGTATCCTAACCAGGTGACTATTTATGAGGGCGGCCCGATGACCAATCTGGCGCTCGCGATTTCAATAGACCCGCAGTTCCCCGGGCTGGCCCGGGAACTGGTTTTCATGGGTGGGAGCCTGAATCCGCAAACGGATGACGTGGAGTTCGCCAACAACCCGCGCCACGAATTCAACTTCTGGTTCGATCCGGAAGCCGCTTACATCGCGCTCAGAGCGCCGTGGAAGAAGATCACCTGCACGCTCACGGACATTTCGATCATGACGCGATTTTCGCCGGAGATGGCGAAGCGCATCGGCACCAGTGGCACGGCGCTGTCGAAGTACGTCGCGCGCTTCTATCAGCAGGGAGATGGCAATGATTATATGTGGGACGAACTGGCTGCGGCGGCCTGGCTTGACCCGTCGGTGATCACGAAACAGGAGACTCGTTACTTGAGCGTGGATATCAGCCAGGGCCCTGGATACGGCAACACCGTGTCTTGGACCGATCGCGACAAGCCCAAAGCGGCGGGGCCGCCGGTGACGATTCACGTGGCGTTGGATAAAGAGAAATTCTACGAGATGTTCGTGCGGCTGATGTCGGCCAAAGCGAACTAGCGCTTGAGGTCGAATACGAACTGCGGGATTTGGGAACGTTCCCGTTCGAGCGCTTCCGCCGATTGCTTCTGCAATTGCTGGTAGAGCTCCAGTTCTTTTTGCGCCTGCTCCGCTTTTCCCGTCTTTCGATAGGCCATCGCCAGCCGGTAATGCGCCTCTTCCATCCCAGGGCTCACTCGGATGGCGTTCTGGTATGCGGTAATCGCCGGGGGCAGATTTTGAGCGTCCGCGTTCAGAATTCCCAGCAGAAGAAATGCCTCGCCAAGCTTCGGATCGAGACGGACGGCCTTATCGAGCAAGGCCTGGGCTTGGGATGGAGCGCTGCTGATCAGTGTGGCCGCATAGTAGTAATTGGCCCAAGCGTTCTCGGGGTGAAGGCGTGCGAAGCGCTGCATTCGTTGGGCGTAGCCGGCCAGGTCCTGGATCGCGCCACTGGATATTTTGCCGAGGAATAAATACGGCGCGGGATCGCTGGGATCGAGATCGGTGGCATCGAAGAAACGTTGCGCGGCTTGATCGTATGAGCCGCGCGAGTACAGCGCCACGGCCAGGCCAAGCAAAGTTCGGGTAGAGCGCGGGAACAATCGATGGCCGTTCGAAAACACTTCGACGGCTTGGTCCGCGGCGCGATGGGTGAGCAACTCAGTGCCCCAATTGAAGAAATTGGGCTCGCTGGGATCGATCTCGGCGGCGCGCTGGTACGCCCTTACGACTTCGAGCGGGTTTGTATCGGAAGCTGCCGCGGTGCGCAGCGCTGCAGTGGCCTTGGCGAGGGCTTCGGCGGACCGTAAAGCTGGATCGGAACCATGGCCGCCACGAGCGGACGGGTCGGCGACACCGGCGACAATGAAATTGGGCTCGTCGAAATATGGCGGAGGGGATTGGGGATTGGGGGCTTGGGCCCTCAGGCACATGGCAGCAAAGACAAGAACAGCGCCTCTCACACGGGCATTATAATCGAGCCAGGCGGCCAATGACGAGGTCGAAATAAGCGCCGGCGTCTATTTCGCGAAGCAGCGTCACGTTCGGCTGTTTGCCTGTGACGCCCCACCAATCGACAACCGTCATTCCTAGAGTGAGGGCGCTCGAGCACTCCACTTCGATATTTACTTTGCGCCCATGGAAGATCTCGGGCGCAAGCAGATAGGCGATCACTGTGGCGTCGTGCAGAGGACCTCCCTCCCATCCGTACTTGCGCTCGTCGAAGAGCTTGTTGAATTTCAGAAGATGGTAGAAGGCTTCGGCCACGGGGGTTCCGATGGCGCGGAGTTTTTCGAGACGCGGCGCAGTGGTGAGCGCCTGGTGGGTGCAATCCAGTGGGATCATGGTGATGGGCGCGCCGCAGGCGAGCACGCGCGCGGCGGCTTCGGGGTCGACGTATACGTTGAACTCGGCAGCGGGCGTGATGTTCCCGCCTTCCGAGAATGCGCCACCCATGATGACGATCTCTCGCAGACGACCGGCCAGGCGCGGTTCCTTCGCCATGGCCAGCGCGATATTGGTGAGCGGGGCCAGGCAGCACAAGGTGACATCGCCAGGCGGCCTGCGCATCACGAGATCGACGATGGCGTCAGGCGCGAATCCGGCGGCAAGCGGTGTGACAGGGTCCGGCAGATCGTAGCCATCCAGGCCCGTGCGGCCGTGCACGTGCTCCGCTGTGATCAAAGGCCGTAACAAAGGCGCCGAAGCGCCCGCGTAGACCGGAGTTTCGCTGCGATGGGCCAGCTCCAGGATCTTGCGCGCGTTCCTGGAGGTGAGCTGCACCGGAACATTTCCCGCGACAGTTGTTATGGCGAGCACTTCCAATTCTTCCGGGGAAGCGAGCGCGGTGAGGAAGGCGACGGCGTCGTCCGGCGACGGATCGGTATCGATGATGATGGGGCGGGGCATGGGAGTTTGGTTGACGTCGGTGGTTATTACCGCAAGGCATCCAGGGCTTGCTGAGCCTGTGGGTGGCCGGGATGCTGTTTGAGCAGATCGAGCAGCACGGCGCGCGCTTTATCGCGATCACCCTCCAGGCTGTAAACGCGCGCCAGATTCAAGTAAGACTGATCGAAGGCCGGGGCCACCCGGATGGATTGCTGAAACTGAGCTACAGCTTCATCCCTGCGCTGCGTTCGCAGATAGAGGATGCCAAGATTATTCAGCGCCTCCGGATAATTCGGACGGAATGTCAAAGCATTTTGCAAATATTCGTAGGCACGTTTGGTGTCGTCGGTTTGGGCATAAACCATGGCGAGGTTGTAATTGGCTTGCGGGTCTTTTGGTCTGGCTGCCACGGCTTTTTGCAAGGTATCGCGGGCCTCGCCCCAGCGCTTCTGTTGGCGATAGGCGTTGCCGAGGTTTTCCAGAGCGATCCAATAATCCGGACTGGAGCGAAGAGCTTCTTCAAAATATCCGATCGCTTCGTTCGTGCGCCCGTCGCGCGTAGCGAGAAGCCCAAGATTGTTCCAAGAGTTGGGGACGGTGTCGGGATAACTTGCCGTGATCTTTATGGCCTGCTCAAAGCTGGCGCGTGCTTCGGCGTTTTTTCCCTGCTTTAAATAGACGCTGCCGAGACCATACTGAGCTTCGGCGCTGGAGGGGTCGTCCTTAAGAGCGATCTGGAAGGAAGCCAGGGCCTGATCGTAATAATCGCTCTTGAAGAATGCTGAACCGAGAGACAGATTGTTTCGGCCGAACTCGTAGGTTTCGGCGTTGCCGGGAAAGGGGAGTGCAAGGGCGATACGCTGTTCGGTGGTTTTCGGGATTCGCTTGAAGTCGTCCTCAATGTACTGCTGTGACACAGGTCCTTGATACACCTTAACGATGTCGCCGTGAGAATCGATTAAGAAGGAGGTGGGATTCTTGAGATCGCTGTGACGATCGAAAAGATAGCGATACAGAACGTTGTAGACTCCGGTGTGGTCATCTTCTGCGCGAACAACCGCGGGCTGGCCAGTGGGAGAGAAATTCGGCGCGGGGATTGGCGCCAGCAGCCAGGTTTGGATGACCGGGCGTTCCAAGCCGTCCTGGACCACGTCCGACGGCTGGGTGGGCTTCCCGAACGGCTCGACACGCGATGGGTCCGCGCCTTCTTCCACCCAGACGCGGTGATTGATCGGAAGGTTATGGAGTTGTTGCACCAATCCGCTCGGCCAGCGGATGGAAGCGTTGATGTGACCCTGGGCGTCTCCGAGACCGAAGAACACGTCCTTGCTGTGCTGCGAAAGAAATCCGGAGCCGGCCTGAAGCATCTTAGTCTGGCGATCCAAGCTGATGAACGCGCCGATGGCGTCCGGATTGCTCTTGTTGCCGCGGAGCCGGAACGAGATGGACGGCGGCAGATGGTCAGCGACATTCTTCAGCAGGCGTAACTGTGGAGCGTTGCGGTTTTTGAGAAGGACCTCCTGGCGGCCATCGTGATCGAAATCGGCGAGAGCGAAAGCGCGGCCGTCCTCGAGAAAATCAAGATCGACGGCGCCGGAGACGTCAGAGAATGTTCCATCGCGATTGTTCGCGTAGAAGACATTGCGCTCGTAACCGCTCCAGGTGTGGTCGGAACGGATCAGCTCATTGATCGCGTTCCATCCCTGTTGGTACTCCTCGGATGGCTTGGCAGTGCCGGGCGAATTCGCTACTACCTGACGCCAGAAGAAACTATTGAGGTCTTCACGAATCGGGCCGGAAAGCATGCCGTTGGCGATGTAGAGATCGGGAAAACCGTCATGATCGAAATCCCAGGCATCGCTCGACCAGGACCATCGGCCCAGGCCCGCGCCGCTGGGCGCAGTGGCATCTTCAAATGTTCCGTCGCCACGATTCCGCAGGAGCGAATTGCCCATGGCGTGTTTGCGGTATAAGGCGCGAGCCTCCCCAGACGCGTTTGGCTGGAACACATCCTGTGCTGAGATTCGCTCGCCCGCGGCGGTCCACATATCAGCGACGTAGAGATCCTCGAAACCGTCGTTGTCATAATCGAACCAGCACACGCCCATGCCCGCGCCGACATCTTCGACGCCTGCCTCGGGCGCGATGTCGGTGAACGTTCCGTCGCCATTATTGCGATAGAGATTCTTTCTGCCGAAATCATTTACGACATAAAGGTCGGGCCATGCATCGCGGTTGAAGTCGCCCCAGCCGCAGCAAAAACTGTAGCGCGTGTTGTTCACGTTGAGACCCGATTGCGCGGTGACGTCGCGAAAAGTTCCGTCGCGGTTATTGCGCAGCATGAAATTGGGAGGACCATTTTCCGCGGCGTAATAAGGAGTGGGGTAGCGGTATTGGTCCGCGCCCTGATAGTAGGAGTAAAGGCAGAAATATATGTCGAGCCAGCCGTCACGATCGTAATCGGCGGCGGCCGCGCCGGTGAAGGTTCCCTGCGGCGGCTTGGCAAAGTGAAAGGCATCGGGCTTGAGCCGAAATTTGCCACCGCCCTGGTTCAAGAACAAGAGCGGACCGGAGGCGCGCACTGCAATCAAATCCTGGCGGCCGTCATTGTCGAAGTCGGCGAAAATGGCGCAGGCCGTATTTTCGAGAAGACCGACGCCAGAGGATGAGGTGATGTCCTCGAAGGTTCCGTCGCCGCGATTGCGATACAGCCGATTGGGAAGGCCCGCGGGCTGGCAGACGTAAAGATCGTCGAAGCCGTCGCCGTCGATATCGCCAACCGAAACGCCATTGTGGCCGTAGATGTCGATGCCGCAGGCTGCGTCCAGAACGGTGCGCCATTCGTCGACGCCAAGTCGCATTTGCTCCCGGTAGGACGAGGCCGTGCTGAATGCGCTGGGAGCGATGTCCTGGTACCAAGGCTGGGCGGAACGGGCGCGTGTCTCTTCAGTGGAACTCCAGCGCCACAGGCGATCTTGCTCCCACTCCAGATCCCAAAGACCGACGCGCTGTTCGCGATGGAATCCGGCGCCAGAGCCTACCAGCTCATAGCGGACACGCGTTCGCACGACGCCACCTGGTTGCGTATCGATTTGGGTGACCTGAAATTCGGCGGTATGAATGGTCGACAACGCGGCGAGTGAGGATTTCAAATCGCGGATGAAAGCTTCGCGGCCAAGATTGAATTGCTGGGAGAACGTCACGCGGCGAACTTCGAGCGCTGGGCCAGGGCGCACGATGGGGGATTCAACGGGCTGTGGGGACGCTCCCCGGAAATCCGGAGCGAGTGAAGCCTCGATCCCGCCGGCCAGGTTTGCACGCCATTTCGCAAACACCGGCGCGAGGCGATCGTGATACTTCTCCGTGACGAAATCGTCCGGGGAGGTTTCCGGGACCTGCCCTGTCAACCTGGGCCGCAGCCAGGGCGCAGCCAGCGCGCCTTTTAGAAAATTGCGGCGGCGAATGTTCATGAGGTAAACGGTGGTTTCCTGGCCGCAACGATGCCGGCTCCCTCGCGAATGACGACGAGGTGATTGGCGGGTAAGTTCGGAAACGTCTGCTTCCTGCCATTGGGCCAGCGGACTTCGAGCTGGGCGGATATTTCCGCGCCCAACCCAAAATGCAATCGTTTGTCGTTCACGGAAAGAAAACTCGACTGGCTCATCACCTCCTGCACTTGTACGCGACCGCCGTAATGAGCGGTGACGCGTGCGCCAATGGTGTGGCGATCGCTCTCCAGTTGGACCTTCAGCCAATGATTGCGCCCCGTGGTGTCGTTGCGCAGCAGCGACGGCGGCTCATTCATGTTCATGATGACGATGTCGATGTCGCCGTCATTATCGAAGTCGCCGAATGCACATCCGCGGCTGGAGTGCGGCGCGGCGACGGCGGGTCCAGCTTCGTCGAATAGTTCTTCGAACCGGCCGCCGCCCAGATTGCGAAACACGATGCGCGGATTCTTGTAAGGGAAGAGAGGCGCATGCTTTTCCAGTTCCGGATAGACCTGGCCAGCGGCGATAAACAGATCGGGCAGGCCGTCATTATCCAGATCCACGATTCCCGCCCCCCAGCAAACGTAGCGGGTCTCCACGCCCAGGCCGGACTTCAACGTCACATCGGTGAATTCGCCCTTTCCATTGTTTTCGTATAGCACGCTGGTGTCGTCGGCGAAATGAGTTTTGAGAATGCCGAGTGTTCCATCCAACCTATAGTCTCCGATGCCGATGCCCATGCCCGCTTGCTCGGCGCCGTCCTCGCTGAGGGCGACGCCACGTTCGAGTCCTTCCTCCAGAAACGTTCCGTCGTGCCGGTTGCGGAAGTAGAGACTGGGGGTGGAATCACAAGCCACGTAAATATCGGGCCACCCATCGTCATCGAAATCCGCGGCGACAGAGGTGAGTCCGTAGGCGCGCACGCGATCGACGCCCGCCTGTTTGCTCACGTCGTTGAAATGGCCGTGACCATCGTTGTGAAACAAATAGCAGCGGCCCTTCGGTAGGCCGCGTGGACCACAGTGGACTGAAACCCCCTTCCAGTCGCAGCCTGCCGGCATTTTCATGCCGGTGTCCAGGTCGACGTAGGTGCTGAAGAACAGGTCGAGGTGACCGTCGCGATCATAATCGCAAAAGGTGCAGCCTGTGCTCCATTGCGGGGCGGGAAGCACGAGCCCCGCTTCACGCGTGACGTCGGTGAAGGTGCCGTCGCCATTGTTGCGGAAAAGAACATTCTTGTCGTAATAGGTGAGGAACAGGTCGTCCAGCCCGTCATTGTTGTAATCGCCGATGGTGACGCCGGAGACCCAGCCGGGACGCGCGAGGCCGGATTTCGCGGTGACATCGAGGAAGGTTCCATCGCGATTGTTTTTGTACAGCCGGTTGCCCGCGCCGGCAGGAGTTGCGCCGAAGCGCGTGCCGCCCAGAACCAGAATATCGAGCCAGCCATCGTGATCGTAATCGAAGAACGCGATGCCGCAACCCACGGCTTCGAGGATATGATGCTTGGCGTCGACGGGTCCATAAATGGTCGGAGCGGTGAGACCGGCTGCCCGCGCGATGTCGGTAAACTTGGCATCGAAGGGCAGGCCGGAGCGCTTCCCGCGCTCTTGCGGACGGATGTTGCGCGTCGCCATGCCTTGCGCGTAGAGCGAGGCGGGAATGCTTTGCAGGAGAGCCCGGCGAGTTATGCGCATGCTGGTCTCAGTTGAATAGCTCATCGGTAGACCGCGCAGCCGCGCGCTTCGAGAGAAACCACGAATGCGGGCGGCGGCAAGTTCACCCAACGCAGATCGAGTTTTTCCAGGCGAGGCAGTTGAGCCAGGGCTGCCGGCAAATGCGTCAAAGGGTTGCCGCGGAGATCTAGCTGGCGCAGTTCCTGGAGTGCCGCAATCGACTCGGGAAGCGATGCCAGCCGGTTGTTTCTCAGATGCAGCTCGCGCAAACGCGCTAAACGTCCGACGGAATCGGGAAGGGTTGTGAGCCGGTTGTCGGATGCGCGCAACTCGATCAGGCCAGTCATACAAAAGATGGATTCGGGCAATGCGTCGAAGGCGTTCTCACTAATATTCAAATAGCGCAACCTGGTTAGCCTGGCGAGCGATGGCGGCAGCGAGCGCAGTTGATTGTCGTGCAGATAAAGAAAATCGGTGAGACCGTCCAGGTCCGCCAAGGCGTCCGGTACTTGAGCCAACTTGTTGTGTCCAAGGTCGAGCATTCGAAGAGTCTTCAAGCGGCCGATCCGGGGGGATATTTCCGTCAGATCGTTGTCGGCGAGGACCAGAGTTTCGAGCCCGGTTCGTTCCCACACCCAATCGGGTACATCGTCCAGCCGCTGCTTCCATAAGTTCAGATGGGGCGCGGAGGCTAGCTTCTTGGTCAGGCAGTGGCGGCAAAGGCAGCCTTCTTGCGGGGCGGCCGGAAGCGGCAGAATATTAGGGAACTCCGAGCACCAGCAACCATTTTCCGGTTCACAGAACATGGGCGCCTTACACTCCGAGCACAACGTCTGCATAGTGGCATTATCAAACAGTCGCATTATCAAACGGATTGGAATGTCTGGTTGTGACCCGGCGGGGCCAGCACTCTGAACGCGTTCAAACTAGTTCTTGGCACGCGCCGTCGTTTGAGGCGACACTATTGTTGAACGCGTTCAAACTATGCCACCCATAAAGACCACGCCCAAGGCCGAGGAGACCGGCCTCAGGATTCTGGATGCCGCGCTGGAACTCTTCCGCCAGGAAGGGTTCGACACCGCCACCATGCGGGATATTGCGCGGAAAGCGGGAGTTGCAACCGGGGCGGCCTACTACTATTACCCATCCAAGGACGCCATTGTCATGGGTTTCTACCAGCGCTCCAACGCGGAGATGCAACCGAAGATCGAGGCGGCCCTGAGCGAGGTGAATGGGCTGGAAAAACGCTTGTGCGAGGTGATTCGAGTGAAACTCGCACACTTTGCGCCTAACCGAGGCGTGCTGCGCGCGCTGCTGAGAAACGGCGCAGACCCCAAACATCCGCTATCGCCGTTTAGCCCGCAAACGAAAGAGGTCCGGGACATCGACATGGCTTGGTTCCGGCGCATTTTGGTGGATTGCGGCGTGCGCATCCCACGCGACCTGGAGCCGCATTTGCCCGGTATTCTTTGGTTTTTTCAAATGGGGGTCATCTTTTTCTAAGGTGATCGATGAGTCGGCCAATCAAACGCGCACAGAGCGGCTGCTGGACCTGGCGGCGAAGAGCCTTACCGCTTTGATTCGAGTGTCCGCGCTGCCTCTAATGCGGCCCGTGCGAAAGACCGCGATCGAGTTGATCGAGATCGTAAAGGGAGACCATCGGTGAACGCGCCGGCATTTCTAGCGATGACGGCCATGAAGATTCGAACGCTGGTGAGGGCTTGGGAGTTTCATTCGATCCCGGTGCAGCCAGCGTTCCAACTTGTGCAATAAGCCAGTCAGCCAATTCCACATAATTTAGAACCTCAGACGGACGCTATCACAAATAATTTACGGCGTCACCCGGGTGTGCGACATGGGGTGCGGCGAGGTCGCGATGAGGCTAATGGCTGGCGCCGGAAAGCTTGCGGTAATACTCCGCGACGGAATCTTGATAGCCGGCGGGGATCTTGGCCGGGTCTGTATTGCGGATGGTGCCGCCGTGGTTCTCATCAAGCTTGCGCCGCAACTGCAGTTCCAACGCGTCCACGCCGCTGACCAGTTGCTGGTGCATCTGCTCCACCAAGCCGGGATTTCCCGGGAAACGGCTGGGATCGAGATTGCGCATTTGATCGATCAGGGATTGCAACTCGCGCTTTGCCTCAGGACTGTCCTCGACCGCGGCGCGGACCTGGTTGAGAACGTTCAACTCTTGCTCAATCTCGCGCTGGGTATCGGCGGGGTTGGGACCTGACTGGGGCGAAGCGGCCTGACCGGAGATGCGAGTGTTGCCGGTGTCAATGCCACCGCGCGGATTACCGTCGCGATTGGTAGCGCCACCTCCAGGATTGCCTACCAGGCCGGCGATGCGATTGCCAACTGGACCAGCCTGGCCTCCTCCGGCCTGGCCCGCTTGTCCAGACTGGCCGTTCTGCGCTTGCCCCTCACCGGGCCGACCGTCACGCGTGAGTTGGCCACTCTGGGATGGTTGGCCGCTTTGAGATTGCTGGCCGCCAGGTTTGCCGGGCTGACCCTGTCCGCCTGGGGACTGCCCGGGTTGACCATTGGGACGTCCGCCGAGGCCGCCGAGTTGGTCGCGCAGACGAGATAGATCGTCCATGGCGCGATTGAGCTGCGCATACTCGGAACCGTGCTGCGCACTGCCCAGGGCACGAGCCGCGTCGCCGACATCGCGACCCAGCTTTTGCAGGTCGCTGGTGAGACCGGTTTCCGCCTGGTCCGAGAAAGTGCCGCTACGCAGCCCATCTGAGCTGTGCTGCATGCGCGTGTTGAGGTCGTTTTGGTCGATACCGTCGAGGGCGCTGCGCAACTTGATGGACGCGGCCGGTTGTGTGGACGCGAGTTCGCGCGCGGTGGAGCGCATCTGCTGCGTGAGACGCTCCAAGTCGTCGGCCACCTGCTGGCGATCACCGACCATTTTGTCGATTTCCTGGGGCGACGGGTATTTGAGAGGTTTGCCGGAAGTGCGAGCGGCATTCTGCTGAGACATCAAGTCGCGCACACGATCGGCCTGCTGCTTCTGCCGGGCCGCCAATTGATCGGCGGTCTGGGCCATGGAACTGAGGCGGCTGGCGTCGTCCTGCTGCTCCAGGCCGCCCAGCAGGTTGCTGGCTTCGCGCAAGCGGTCCGCGGCACGGCGGGAATCGGCTGCGCTGGCTCGTTGTGAGACCGCCCGGCGCATGTCGTCGTTCGCTTGCCGTAAACGGTCGAGCGCCTGTTGGGCTGCCTGCTGGCGGCTGTCGGCGGCTTGTTCGGCGGACTGCTGGCCGTCCTGTCCGCCGGATTGACCGGCCTGTCCACTAGATTGTCCGGAGCTGGATTGCCCGGAGCTGGATTGTCCGGAAGCCGAGCTCTGGCCGCTTTTCCCGCTCTTTCCACTTTGCCCCCCCTGTCCACTTTGCCCGCTCTGTCCACTTTGCTGGCTCTGTTGTCCGCGCTGGCCATTTTGAGCAAGCTGTTGCTGCATCTGTTGCTGGAGCTGTTCGGCCTCACGCTGCAACATTTCCTGTTGCCACTTCTGCTCGGCGGTTTGTGCGCCATTGCGCTGTTGCTGCGCCAGGTCCTCCTCGCGCTTGGCGAGTTCGTCGAGTTTCTTCAGCGCGTCGTTGACGGCCTGCTCTCGTTGTTCGGCGCTGCTGGACGCGGGTTGGCGCGTCTCATACTGATTTTTCTCGGTATCGAGTTCAAGCTCGAAGAGCTGCGCCAGATCGCGGGCGGCGCCGCCACCTCCTCCGCCTCCGCCCTGTGCTCCGAATGCAACCTGAATACGCCGGAACGTGGCTTCGGCGCGCAGCAGGGATTGCAGCGCCTTCTGTTCGTTGGGGATGGCGTCCTTCCATTTTTGCTGCTGCAATTGTTGCGCGGCTGGCTCCATAGCCTTGGAAGCTGAGAGCATATCCTTCTGGAAATCGTTGATGGCCTGCACTTCGTTGGTCAACTCGCGGGCCTCCAAGCGGCCGGAAAGCGAGATGGCCTGATCGCGCAAGGTGGTTTGGGATTGGGACAGGAGCTTGGCGATATCGGTGGCCTGCTGCTGGGTGGAGTTCTTATCACCCTGTTGCTTGAATGTGGAGGATATGATTTCCTTCTCGCGCTGCGAGATCTCGGCCGACGGGTCGCCCCCTCCACCACCCCCGCCGCCTCCCCCGCCACCGCCCACTTGGGATTGCGAAAACTCGCGCTCAAATGGGTCGGCCTGGATGAACATCATGTCGGTGCGGGCTTCGGCATTGGCGTCCTTGGCGGTAGCATAGACACTCACCAGGTCGCCGGGAATCAGCTTGAAATTTTCGAGCGACAGCGTGGCGGAGCCGCTGGCTTCCTTTTTGCCCTTTTGCGGCAGCACATCCAGCGTAGTCTCGGGTCCGCCGTTGACCGAATAATGCAGCTCGACGCCTTTGAGGCCGTATTCGTCAGCGGCCTTTGCGGCCACCGTCACCTCTTCGATGGGATTGGCGTGATAATCGCCACGGCCGGGACGCACCAACGAAATCTGAGGCGGATTGGCTTTGCGGGCCTCAATGAAAAAATCCTCGCTGACGCGAACGGGCTGGCCTTGCTCAAGGCCGGCGACGTGGTAGACGCCGTCTTTATCCATCTTGACGGTGCCGCGATAGACGTTATTCGTCCCGCCGGTGAGCTGGACCTGCGTTGGCTGATTTTGCGTATTGTCAAGCTGGAGCTGGCCACCTTGCAATGGACGATCGGTGGAAATTTCGAGCTCGGCCTCGGTACCGGTGACGGCGCGCAGATCGCCACCGCGCTCCTCGGTCTCGGGCGGCATGCCGGTCCAAGCCGGGAAATGGTAAGTGACGCGAATCTGCTTAACGGCGGGCAGATCGGTGACGCGAATATTGAAATGCTTCGACGTCATCGCTCCGGCGGTGACGTAGTATTCGACGTTCTCGGGCAAACCGGCGAATAGAAATTGATAGCCGCCGGCGAAACTGCCAGCCTGGGTGGGCTGCATCGCGATAGCTTCCCACTTGGAGGAGCTCTGATAGCGGGCATACAGCCTGACGCGAGGCGAGCGCAGGCCAGTGGGCAGGGCGGAGACTAACTGATCGGCGTGGCGGCGAACGACAGCGTCGCCCGGAGTGATCCGCAGATCGTAGAGCGCGGGCTTGTCGCGATGCGGGCCGGTCCACAGGAGTGAAGCGCCATAGCCGAGAAAGCCAGGGCCGGCGGCGATCATCCAGATCAAGATGGCGAAGGCGCCGATGCCCGCGGCCAGCGAGCTCCAAAGGCGCACGTCGGTGACCAGGTCACTGGGCTGGGCGAATTGGGCGACTTGGAGGGTGTCGCCGGCTAAGAGCTCAATGAAGGGATCCTGGCGCTCGTCATCATTTTGGGCGCGTTCCGTGAACGTGGTGAGGCGCTGCTGGAATTGCGGGAAGGCAGCTTCGGTGGTTCGGATCACGCGGGGGCGCGTCAGACGGCGCAGGGGCAGCGCTAATCCGGCGGCAGCGGCGATGGCCAAAATCAAGATGAGCGCGAAGCGCGCGGCGGTGACGCTGCCATGCGAAAAGGCGAGAGCATTGGCGATGGAGACCAGCACCAGGGTGGCCGCTAGTGCGCCGCCAGCAAGGATTGCCACGCCGCGCAGCAAGGTGCTCCAACGCAGACGCCGCTCCAGTTGCGCAATGTATGCGTGAACTTGTTCGCGGAGACTCATGGCACCTCCTACAGTGAACGCCGCGCGCAACGCAGCAGGACGCGACGGTTTGTTTCCTATGCGAGCGCGTCCCGCGCCGTCCGCTCGGGCTAACGTTTCAATTGAAGCATATCGCAACGGGGGCGGAGTGGACTGCCGTTCCAGGGAATGCGGAACATTCCTCTACGGGCATCGACGCGAGCCTACCGAGCGGCCAAAGGGTCGCAGTTAGATTCGGCGCGAGAAGGGGGCTCCTGGCTTACTCGCCGGTCGGCTCCTCCTGCTGAATGTGCCACACTCGACAGTCTGGAAAGAACCCGGTACCGCATTGTCGATCGCAGCGACGATTGCCCGAAGGTTGTTCCGAATGATCGGTAGCTGAATAGCCGACAACGCTACAACCGCCAAGCGACGCCCGGCGAGGTTCTGCTCCTGGTTGAGGGTCTGATCGCCGGTCAGAAGCACCTCGATGCCGTTGTCCTCGGCCGCCTTTAATAAATCCCCATTATTCAAGCCGGCCCAACCCATATAAGCGGCGGTGACAACTTCGTGCCGTCCCAATAACGTCCGCAAGGCGTGGTCGAGATTTTCGTCGAGCAACACCTTCACGGGTGGTGCTGGTGCTCGCGCTGCGCTTGAGCGAATTGAATCAGACCCGTTATCTGGGCCATCGAAAGAGTGGGAAATCCCTGGTGAAGCTCCTCAATCGTTTCTCCGAGGTCGTAACTTCCGACGATGGCGTCCGGCATGATGCGGGTTCCGCGCACCACGGGCCGGCCCGATACTTTGCCGGGTACGCATTCAATCAGCTCGCACTTAGTCCAGTCGATGCCCAGAGCTTTATCTACCTTCGCCATCGTTCTGTGCTCCCTCTCCTAGCATACGCAACGGGGGTCGGCGCGCTAGGCTACGCTGAAGCGGCGCAGGTCTTGCTCCGTCGCGCCGTACAACGGGGGCCGCTCGACACCCAGCAACGCCAGGTACACGTACATCTCCCCGCGATGGTGCACCTCATGCTCCACCATGGCGCGCAAAAGCTTCCAGGCCGTAATTGGAGCGCCCTGCGGCGTCAGCCCCTTTGCGGCCAGTTGATCGGGCGTCAGGGGCTGCAACATTTCGACGGTCTCGCGATGCATCTGCTGCATGAAAGCGATCACGTTGTCGTGGCCCTCCGCGAGTTCCGGGCCGCAGCCGCGATAACGGCTAGGACGCCCCAGCGCGTTTTCGGCGAAGGTGTAGCGTTCTACGGCTGCGATGTGGCGCGCCAGATCGCCCGATGAGAACACATCGTCAGCGTGGCGCCACTCCAGTTTGTCGGGAGGCACGGCGC
>JBEKLB010000056.1:0-21330 GCA_050010415.1 Bryobacteraceae bacterium
CATAGCCTGGCTGGATCGGGGACTGTGAACGTGGCGGTCACGGCAGCTGGACAAGCCGCAAACACGGTGACGATCGACATCCAGTAAAGGTCAAAGTACTCGAAGTAACAGATCTTGACTCGTTGAGCGCGAGGTTGTTTAATAGACCTCTAGCTCCATGAAAAATGCCATCTTACGGACTGCCTGCCAGTACGCGATAGTCGCCTCTATCCTATTGATAGGAAAGACCGCAGTGGCTGCGCCATGCGGCGTCACGGCGCCTAATATTACGGGGGCCCAATACAATACCTACCGGACCAGCGCGAATCAAAGCGAGACGGCGCTCACTCCAGCGACGGTTTCGAGCGGTTTTGGATATCTGTATCAGTTGAAGCCGACGACCCCGGTGCAGGCGTATACGCAGCCGTTGATCGTGCACAATTTCACGATCGCCGGAACGTGCCGCGCGACGGTGGTGTTCCTTGCCACCATGACGAATCAAATTCTGGCTTTCGATGGAGACAACGAGACATCCAGCGCACCGATCTGGACGAGTCAGGTGTTCGGTACCGCGGGGGAGGACCCGGTGGCGTTCCCGGCGATCTACTGCCGTACGAATGTGGGCTTCAAGCAAGCGGGCATCCTGGGTACGCCGGTGATCGAAACCACTCATTTATTGATGTACTTCGTGACTTTGAACGATACGTCGGAGACGACCACATGCACGGCGCAGGGCAGCGACGACTGGGTGTACACACTGCATGCGATATCGCTCAAGAACGACTCCTCATTCGGTCTCGATTACATCCCCGCGCACGATATCAATCCGGACCTGGCGCCGTACGGCTTCAACGCAACCCACGCGCTGCAAAGGCCGGCGCTGCTGGACATCGCGGGGAACATCTTCGTGGGCTTCGGCTTCGGTACGTCTTCGACCACCGGCACGGAGTTGAATACCAGTTACCAAGGGTGGATGGCGCAATATAACTCCTGCGCCACGGACGCGCCTGCGTGCCCCACCACGACGTGCGTTTCCCAGACCAACTGTCAGTTCTTCTACACCAGCACCAGCACACCGGCTCCTCTGGCCCCGCACGGTGCGGGTGTATGGATGTCCGGCGTGGGACCCGCTTCAGACGGAACTTACTACGCTTTTTCGACTGGAAACGGGTGCACTCCGAGCAAGGCTCTGACGGAGGAGAACTGCGCCCCGATCGCCAATAACGCCCTGGGAGACTCGGTGGTGTATGGTCCAGGAGTACCCACGGGCGGCCCTGGTTCAAGCTTTACTCCAGAAGATTCCTTCGAGACGCCTTCGTACATGAACTACTACGTGGACGACTACAACGACCTGGACCTGAGTTCCGGCGGGGTGTTGATGATTCCACCGACCGTACCGCACGCCACCGTCAGCTATCTGGTTGCGTCGGGTAAAGCCGGGCAAACCTATCTTCTGGAGACATCCAACCTGGGAGGTTACACCACCACGCCCTACCAGGGTTTCCTATCGGCGCTGGGAACGGCTCCTTGCACCACGCCGTTTCCTGTGAGCCCGCAACAGCCACTTTACGGGGGCATCGTGCCTTATGGCGGCGGCTGCCCTGAGATTCATAATCCGGCTTACTGGAGTGTCGGAGGCGGCACGGGGTTCTATTTTGTCTGGGGTTTCAGTGACGTTCCGCGTGGATACTTCTTTAACGGATCGACGATGGAGACGAGCGCTTCCTCGGCGACGCCGCCGATCGTCGGCCCCGCAACTTCGTACGGCGGCGGAGCTCTGGCCATCTCGTCGAATGGAATTCAACGGAACACAGCGATTCTGTGGGCGGTTACCTCGAACGGCTTCGCGAGTAAATCCGACATCTTCGAGCAAGGGGCGCTGCAGGCATTTCAGCTCTACTCGGCTAGCGGGCAAAATGAAATCGTGAATATCTATAACAGTGCGACAACCAATGGTTCGTTCAACGTTCTCCGCTACGTAGTACCGCTGGTGAATAACGGTAAAGTGTACGTCTCGGCGCTAGGCAATGGAAACGACCGCATCTATGTTTATGGACCCTGTTCGCAAGGTCCAAACGGCGCTTGCGGCACCCAGCCGTAGCCGGCGACCCTTCCACGATGAGGGGTGTCTCGTCGATGTGGCGCGGAGCCCGCGCTGCCGCTATACTGTATGGTGCTATGATGCCGAATTCTGCCTCGCGCCTTCTTCTGTTCCTAGCGGGCGCCGCCGCACTCGCGACGGGGAGCCGGTGCCTGGCCTCCGCCGAGTATCCAACCGGCGATTTTCCCAAGTTCATCATCTCCGCCGACCTGAGAAACTCCGGGGTCATGGATGTCATCACGGCCAATTATCACGGCGCATCCATCTCGGTCCTGCTCGGCAATGGCAACGGCACGTTTCAGTCCCAAACCAGCTATCCGGTGGGTCAGTTCCCTACAGGCCTCGCGGTGGGCGATCTCAACGGCGACGGGATACTCGATATCGTGGTCGCCAACGCCATCGATCCGACGGGGCGACAAGGTGGAGGCCCCCTGAGCACGCCCTGTCCTTCGTGCCAAGCCGACGCGGTGTCCGTCCTCATCGGTAAGGGAGATGGAACGTTTCAGCCGGCAACGTTCTGGACCGCCGACAGCGGAACGTCGTGGGTGTCCGTATACGATTTCAACGGCGACGGCAAACTGGATATCGTGGCCACCGCGTGGAAAGCCGGCACAATCTGCATCCTGATGGGCAAGGGGAACGGAACCTTCCAACCCCCGGTCAACTATCCCGCCGGCACCGTGCCCCACTCGGTGGCGATAGCCGACTTTAACGGCGACGGGAACGTAGATCTCGCGGTAGGGAACCTGTATTCCGCTAACGTGAACGTCTACTTCGGCCACGGCGACGGAACCTTTACTCCCGCCGGCCTGCTGGTGGTGGGAAGCATGCCTCACTCCATTGTCACGGGCGATTTCAACAGCGATGGCATCGCCGATCTGGCCACTGCTAACGAGTTGGGTACCATTTCGGTGCTGATCGGCAATGGCGACGGCACCTTCCAGCCGGCGGTGAATTATGAATCCGGCCAGGTAACGACGTCCATTGTGGAAGGCGATTTCAACGGCGACGGCATTCTCGATCTGGCAGCGTCCAACGCGGGCGCCAATCCCTCCGCGGGCGTCAAGGCTGCAACCGACGCGGGTGTGAGCGTCGGCATCTTTCTCGGCAACGGGAACGGCACATTCAAGAAACCGACCTTCTACTACACTGGTGGTACGGGCAGTAATGCGGTGGTGGCCACTACACTCCTAACGGGTAGCAGCATCCTCGATCTGGCCTTCGATCACTACGACAGCTACGTTACCGCTATCTTCGGCACCGGGACCGGGACGTTCACCCAAACTCCCCAATAAGCGGCCCGAAAGTGAGACCGTCCCGCTCGGTGAAACATCACCGTTCGAGGGCTAATCGATTGAGGCAATGATGTTGTAGAAGTCGGTGAGGCGGAATGACCGATAAACCACGGCATCCACACCTTCATTGAGGGTTTGAGTGGACCCGGTGCTGATTTCGATGGCCTGCGTGGTCGTCTTGGTGGGCTCGATGTAGCTTGCCGAGAAGAACCAATCGTTGTTTTGGAGAGGCTGCGCGCTACCGAGACCGTAGGACGCGACGCCCAGGTCCGCATTGACCAGAGAACTAACGGTCAGACTGGCTTCATCGACGCTAAGCACCATCCCGCGGCTGTTGCCATCGCCAATCTGCTGGGTATATCGTTCATTGCCGTCGTCGTAGACCGACAAGGTAGTCATGCCGCCGAACTGGAAGTTAGTATCGTGCTGGCCCGAAAACCACGGGTACGTATTGGTGGGGTTCACGAAGGTAAAGTCGCCACCCTTACCCATGATCCAAACGATCGAATTGGTTCCAGTGCCGTTGTTGTAATCGATCTTCGCAATCCAATTCTGATTGCGCATAGAGAAAAGGATGTCGCCATCCGACAACAACTGCAAACAATTGGTGTGCAGCCAATCGAAAGCGGGAGAGAGCAGCACGGACGGGGGGCAGCCCACGGGCGTTTGTCCCTGCGCATTGGGATCGCAGTTGCCGCCGTACAGGTTGCGGCGATTCAAGGGCAGATAGCCCGCGCTACCGGTGGAATTGGCATGGTTGAAGGCATTCCAGGAGTAGACCACCTGGAAATTCTCATTCAGGATGAGGATCGCGGGGCCGATGAGATCGATCGAGGTGGTGTAACTTTGGGTTCCCGCGGGGAAGATCTGTTGCGTCTCGCCGAGAATCAGGTAGTCGCCATTGGGGAGCTTGCGGGCTTCATGATTAAAACGGTCGAGGCCGTTCGGGATCACGCCTTGCGCCAGGAGTTCCTCGGAAAGCCGGTCGCAAGAGGTCTCGTGAATTATGTTGCCGGCGATATCTTCAACGCGGACGACCTGCTGGCGGGAGTTGTTCCCATAGGGGCCCGAGCCCGTGCCGGGTCCGTTGGCGATTACCATGATCTCGCCGCCCTCTACCATGCGGGTCAGCTGGTAGAGGCCCGTGTTTCCGTAGTACCAGACCACATAACCCTGCAAATCGTTGGCGAACGGACGAGGGCCGCCGGTGCCGCCGATTACCACGATCCGCTCAGCTTGAGACGTGGCAGGGGATGAGGCGACATTGAAATTAGAGGTGGGCAGCGTGATGCTCGCGGGAACCTTGCCGGGCGTGAAGCTCAGGATGTTCGTATCCGGTGTAATGGTTGTTCCGGTCTGCACTTCGTAATTCAGTGAGTAGGTAAACGAGGCAGTGGAGGTTGCCGCCCGCATGCCGCCGATGAGGAAGTTCATGCTGGTGGTGGTGCAGTTCACCCAATTGGTATAGAACGGATTAGGATCGAACGGCGCTACGAACTTGACGTGCATTTGAGATCCGGCGGGGCACTTGGGGGCGCTAAACAGTGCAACCAGGGGATGCTGCGTGGGATTAACGACGGGCTTGTTTCCGGTCACGCGAGAGGTGATGGTGAAGGGCAGGACAACCGTGTCGGTTTCCTTAGTAGTATTGTCCCGAGCGATGACGTGGATGAAATAAGAGCCTTCACCGGAAGTAGGGCCCCAGGGGAAGGTCGACGAGAGACTGAAGTCTTCTTTGACCGCGAACGGGCCGGTCGCACTCAGGCCGATCTCGAACTGGTAGTTGACAGGTCCGGCTCCGGTGCTGGTCCCGGTGGCCTCGATGTTGATCGGGGTGCCGACGGGCTGGGGGGAAGGGATGGCCGTAATTACTTGTAAAGTTACAGTGGCATGAAGGGCGGAGCTAGCAGCTCCTAAGAAAAGAAGCGAAAAGCAATAATGGCACAGCCGATGAAGTGTCAAAACAAGGTCCTCCGAAAGAGCCGGTATACGGCAGATTGGAAATGATACCAGCCGGTGCCGCAAGCGTCAACAGTGCGGTTTCGCTGAAAGTAATGCCGGTTTTAGTAGTACCGGTTTTCGTAATTTTTCGTAAATCCGCTTTGATCGCAACCGCAGCCAAGCTTCTGATTTTTTCAGAAGCCTTTATCCATAGTAGATTTCTGAAAGTGGACTTCCACGGGTCACGGATGACTTCCGTGGGCTAGAGTTCTGGGGGTACTGGACCGGGCGAAGCGATGACGAAGAAAGGCGTACCGCCAACTTCCCATGGGTACTCGTAGAGTTACCGGCGACGCGCTCCAAAGAACTTAGTCGCAATCGAGGCGATTCGCTTTACACTGTACGAAGCTTGGAAGCCAAAATGGCAATCCCGGTTGGCATTCCTACCGCGACCGGCGTTAGTACTTTTTGGTAACTGGCCGCACTTGACGAACCTTTGCATGCCTGTTATTAATGGTGTCCACCTTGCCAAATCTTCAATCAGGCGCTCCTCGCTAAGGATTTAGTCATGAAAAACGCCATTCGCTCACTGTCGGTTGTGCTACCCCTGCTGCTACTCGCCGGGTCGGCGCCGATCTTCGCACATCAGCCCCATGACCCGATGTTGTCGATGGGTGTTTCCCCCAACTTTGCGACCGACCAGACTCTGATGTTGGGGACCGATTATCTTACGATTTCGATTGGCGTTTACCTCCCGATGGTCTCGAAAGACGGCGGCGCGACGTACACGGTGGGATCGAGTCTTCCGAATCTGCCTTCCACGCAGATCAAGTTTTCTCCGAACTATGCAACCGACAAAACGATCTTTCTATCGGGCGGCGGGGGATTATTTCGGAGCACGAATCAGGGTTCGACTTGGACGACGGTGAGCGCGGGAAGTTTTACCGACGTGCAGTATATCGGTTCGGGGACGTCGGTGACCTGGTTTGCGCTCACGGCAACCGGTGTTTATGAATCCACCAATGGCGGCACCAGCTTCACTCTGATTCCAGCGACGACGCTCCCATCCGATCTGCAGACCTTGGCTGTCTCACCAAACTTTGCGACGGACCACACGATGCTGGTGGGAACGGCCAAGCACGGTATTTACAGGAGCACGAATAGTGGGAGCACGTGGACCAACGTAGCCAGCGCCACGGCTTGCCCAGACGTTTCCGAAGTTGTGATTTCGCCGAATTTCTCGACGGACAAGTCCGTTTTCGCGACTTCCATCGGCGCGGGGTTCTTCGTGTCTACCAATAGCGGAAGCACCTTCACGGCTAGTAATTCGGGGATTACCGATCTGAACGCGACATCGGTGTCGACTTACATTAACTTCGCCACGACGGGAACATTGGTGGTAACCACGGAGACGGCTGGCGTGTATACGTCCACTAACCGCGGGCAGACCTGGACGGTGGCAGCGGCTATACCGCGGCCGCTCTCGCCGCAGTCATCGAATCATTACCGGAAGACTGTGATAGCGAGCACGGGCAAGATCATCCTGGGGATGTTCGAGGGCGTCTGGACGTCCACGAATCTGGGACAGAGCTGGACCTACTCGGACACGCTGCCGTCCTCAGTGATCCGCGACATGTCGTTGTCGCCGCAGTATACGACCGATAAGTCGCTCATCGCGACTACTTATGGAGGCGGTGTCCTGTTTTCGAATAACGTCGGAAGCACATGGAACTTCCTGAATTCCAACTTCTCCAATCCTTACCCCGACCCGTCGGCCTTTTCACCGAACTTCGATGTGGACGGCAAGATGTTTGTGGGCCAGTTGCTGGGATTGGAAACCACGACGAATTCCGGCGTGTTATGGGATCTGGCGAATGGAGTTGGCAAAGCGGGAGCGTTTGTGCGCGGGGTTGCGGTTTCGCCGAACTACGCGATCGACCAGACGGTCCTGATCGGAGTCTCTGACGGCGAAACCAACGATCCCGCGACGGTGACCTATAACGGGCAAACTTACCCGAACCTGGGCATGTTCCTTTCTACCGACGGCGGCAACGACTGGATTCCGACCAATTTGAATAACGCCAGCGTGGTGTGGATCGCTTTTTCGCCGAACTTTGCGAACGATCACACGGCCTTCGGAGGAGCAGGTCCCAGCTATGGCTATACAGGCAATGACTACAACCCTGCGTACGCTGGCGCTTATTTATCGACCGATGGTGGGGTGAGCTGGACGCGTACGCTGGACATCCCGGGGGACCCATTGATCTCGCACATTGCGGTTTCGCCGAATTTTGCTGTGGATCAGACCGTGTACGCGAGCTCGGGGCACTCGGGCGTGTACAAGTCGGTGGACGGCGGTAACACATGGACGCCGCTAACGGCGACCCAAGCCTTCACTTCAACCAGCCTGGCGATTTCGCCTAACTTTGCAAACGACCAGACGCTTTGGTTCGGCACGCAGCAATCCGGTATCTACAAGTCGACCGACGGCGGGGCGACGGTGGTGCAGCAGAAGTTCACCCACAACCTGGTGACGGCAATCCTTGTATCTCCGAATTACGCACTCGATAACACGGTAATTGCCAGTTGTTACCGCGGCGTGTACCTCTCTACCGATGGTGGTTCCACCTTTTCGTTCCTCAAGGAACCAAATCGAGAAGAGGACAGCTACTTCCTGATGGTCCACCTGGTGGGCAGCTGGAAGACCGGGGACAGTGCGCATGTAAGTTCGGTGACTTACGTGGCTTCCAACAACCCTGGCGACACCGCGACGATCGATTTCGTGGGTTCAGGAATCAGCTGGATTGCCGCTACTGGGCCTAACGGCACAACGGCGACCGTCGCGATCGACGGCATCTCCGAAGGCACGGCATCGTTTCAATCCACCAAGCAGCAAGTCCAGCAGTCGGTCTTTTCCGTGGACGGGCTCACGTGTACGCCGCACACGGCAGTGTTCACCGTAGCGGCTCCAACAAAAGGTACAGCAGCCGTCAACCTGGATGCTGTGGACATCCTCCGGGACGGGTGTGCGTACTAGGTAGAGGAAGTTTGAGCCCGCGCCTCCTTCTGAACTTGCGACGCTATCTTCCGGGTGAGATATTCGATAATGTCTGGAGCCGCGAGATGACAAAGCGAGTGACGGGAACCCGGGGTTGAAGGTCCTATTCACGGTGTGGTCGTTCGCAGGCCACATTAATCCTACGGTCGCCCTGGCGCGCGGCTTAGCCGAGCGTGGCCACCAGATCGCATTTTCCACCGGCCCGAGAGCGAAAGCCGTTATTGAACGGCACGGCTTCTCTTTTTTCCCCTTTCAGCACCTGGACGAAGAAAAGGTGTACGCCACGGTCTTTTCGCCCATGAGCCGTTCCATGCTGTCCAGGGCAGCCGTTCTTAGGGAATGGCTGCTAAAGACGTTGCCGGATCAAGTGAAGGACCAGCAATTGGTTCTAGACGACTGGAAACCGGATCTCGTCGTCTCCGATGTCAGCATGTGGGGCACGCCGCTCGTGCTGCATGAGCTTACCGGCGTGGCTTGCGCGATTTGCTCGTTCGCTCCGGGCTGTATGATCCCGAGCCCTAGCGTGCCGCCGTGGGGCATGGGGTTGCCATCACCACGTACCTGGTCTACGCGACTACTGACCCGGACGGTAAGCCTCCTTACGGAAATGAGCGTGGCTGGTTTCCGCCGGGCATGCAACGAAGTGCGCGCCCGATTTGGCTTGGCCGCGCTGAGCGTTCCCGTTCACGAATATCTAGGAACAATGCCGCTGTACCTGGTGCCCAGCGTGCCTGAGCTGGACTATAACCGCGGCGATCTTCCGGCGTCGGTCCACTATATCGGGCCGCTGATCTGGAACGACACCCAGCGTACGCCTCCCCTGGAATGGCTGGCAAAACTATCGCACGAACGGCCATGGGTGCATGTCAGCGAAGGAACCCTGCACGTCTATGAGCCGTTCCTGCTGGAGGCTTCCGCCCGTGGACTCGCCAATTTGCCGATGGAAGTCATCATGACGACGGGCGGCGATCGCGATCCGAAAGCATTGGGTTTGGGCTCGCTGGCACCGAATGTCCGCGTCGAGCCGTGGATCGCCCATACCGAACTGTTTCCGCATACCGACGTCGTGGTCACAACCGGTGGAGCAGGAACGATTCTCACGGCCCTTGCGGCCGGCATTCCGTTGGTAATCGTGCCCACCGAGTGGGATAAGGCCGACAACGCTCAGAGGGTGGTTGAGGCGGGGGCCGCAATCCGGATCTCGCCGCGCCGCTGCTCGCCAAAACGGCTGCGCGAAGCCGTGGAGCGGCTTTTGTCGGACAATACATACCGCGACAATGCGAAGCGGCTCGCCGGGATTCTAAAAGGTCTCAACGGACCGCGCAGAGCCGCGGAATTGATTGAGGACACCTTCCCTACCCCGTCCCTACTAAGCAAGCGCGCTCAGTAAAATCATCTCGAGCAACGTCTAGCTCATCACACCCCGGCGCGGCGCCGCGCAAAATGAAAGCGAGGAGACTAAATTAGCGGAAGCCCGTAGTACTGTGGTAAGGAATTCGCAACTATATATACCTTGACGAACTTCAAACTGGGTTATACTTGTTCGTCCAGGCGGGGGAAAATCACGCGATATTGTTTCCGCAAACATGTAAGCGCGCTTATATAGTTCGTTATTTCTGAGTTAGGAACTTTCTTGTCGGAGGTGCTGATGCAGTTACGCACAAAACTGACTTGGACTAGCTTAGTGCTATCCGCGGTACTTCTTGGCATTTTGTTCTCCCACAGAACCATGACGGCTCAGAGCACGCCGGCCGCGTTCGCCAATTTTGAGGCGTCTCAGACCAACCCTGTTCGGCTTTCTGCAGATGGGACGCGCCTATATGCCGTGAACACGCCGAACGGCTCGTTGTCTGTTTTCGACGTGACGACACCCGGTACCCCCACGGAGATCGTAGAGATCCCGGTCGGCGTAGAACCGGTATCGGTAAGTGTAAATCCGGCGACCAACGATGAAGCCTGGGTGGTGAATCAGGTCTCGAACAGCATAAGTGTGGTCTCGGTATCCAAAGGTATTGTTACGGACACGATCCCCGCATCAGCGGAGCCAATGGATGTCGTATTTGCCGGCGCCAACCAGGCTTACGTCAGTATTTCGCGCAACAACCAAATTGCCGTCTTCGACACTACAACCCACGCGCTGATCACGACGTTAGACGTGTTCGGCGGAAGCCCACGAGCTCTGGCAGTGAGCCAGGATGGAACGAAAGTCTATGCGGCCTTCGCGATTTCAGGCAACGCTACCACGTTGATTCCGGAACAATATGCCCCGCCCCAATGCACTCCACCACCTTGCGTTCCTGCCATGAATCCCGCTTTGCCCGCTCCTCCGCAGGTCGGGCTGATTGTCAGTGCCAACGACCCGGCAACGCGCGCGCTTTATCCGCAATGGCTCACCTACACGATGCCCGACAACGATGTGGTGGCCATTAACGCCGCTGCCACGCCAACAATAGCTGCCTACTATTCAGGTGTAGGTACGATCAACCTGGGGTTGGCGGTCAGCCCGACATCCGGTAACCTGTTTGTGGCCAACACGGACGCTCTGAACACCATTCATTTTGAGAACAACCTGGTCTCACATTTCGTCAACAATCGAATTACACGCATTAATGTGTCGAGCGGCTTAGTCACTCCCGTGGATCTAAACCCGAACGCCGTTTACGGCCCCACACCCAATCCCGCGTCCCAGGCAATCGCGCTGGCGCAGCCCACCTCAGTGGTCTTCGACCCAAGCGGCGCGTTCATGTACGTGGCGGCTTTTGGGACGGACCGCGTGGCAACGGTGGACACCAATGGCAACGTAATTGGCTTTGTGGAGATCGATCCCCAAGCAACCGGTTCCACGGTAAATCCTCGAACCAAGCGCGGTCCTCGAGGGCTGGCACTCAACGCGGCTGCTAACACTTTGTATTGCCTGAACCGGATTTCAAACTCGATTTCGGTCATTAATACCTCCACCAAAGCCGTGTCCAGCGAGATCGCGATCGGCACGGATCCCACGCCGGCCGCGATTCACGTCGGCCGGGGATTCCTCTACGACGCCAAGCTTTCAGGGAGTGGCACCGGGTCCTGTGCTTCCTGCCATGTGGATGGAGACATGGACCATTTGGCCTGGGATCTGGGTGATCCCACCCAAAGCATGCAGACAGTTACCCAAGGCCAGGTCACCGTTCAGTTTCATCCCATGAAGGGGCCCATGACCACTCAACCGCTGCGAGGTCTATCCAACCTCTCGCCCTATCATTGGCGTGGGGACCACGTAAACTTCGCCGCCTTCAATACGGCTTTCGTCTCGTTGCTGGGCGGAACCCAGCTCTCCACCGCGGACATGACGGCCTATACGACCTTCGTCGACACGATCCTGTTTCTGCCGAACCCCAACGAACCCTTGGATCGTACCACCCTTCCGACCTCCTTTACGTATCCTGGCAATAGCGGGAATCCCGCCCAGGGATTCACTGATTTCTTTACCGTGGCCGAGTCGACCCCAGGGCCTAAAACTTGCGACGGCTGCCACACCGCCAACCCCGGTCCCGGCTCCAACCGGGCCATTGAACCACTGCAGCAGCCTCAACCTCTGAAAACTCCACAGACTAGGAACACTTATCAAAAGCTGCTATTTAACCGGTTTGGCGGGGCCAAGACGATCGATGGTTTCGGCATGGACCACGATGGACACGTTTCCTTATTCACCGATTTCTTCAACGCGAAGACATTCGCTGGCTACTCGGCCACCCAGAAAGCCGACATCGGTGCATACATGATGATGTTCGATACCGGAGCGGCTCCAGCCGTCGGATTCGCCGAGACTCTCACTTCAACCAACGTGACCAATTCGACCCTCCAAAATAACCTGGCGACGCTTGAGCTGCGGGCCGCGGCGGGAGATAACGACCTGATTGGGAGGGGCACACTGAACGGGGTGGTCCACGGCCTGTTATACCAGCCATCCACCCAAAATTACATAGATGACACCTCGACCCTGTATACACAAGCCGAACTGGTGTCCCTGATTAAAGCCGGCGACACTCTGACCTTCATGGGCGTTTACCCTGGCACTGGTACCGCCAACAAAAACTAGTTGATCCAGCGGGGGGCAGCGCAACTCTTCTCGGAGCAACCGGGCAACGTAGACCGGGATCGTTCCTGCTCACCCGCTTATTGGATGTCCACTGTCACCGTGTTGGCGGTCTCGCCGGCCGCCGTGATCACCACGTTCACAGTACCTGATCCAGCCAGGCTGTGCGGCAGTTCGACGTTGACCTGGTCCAGGCCAAAGTACGTGTTTTGCGGGCCGGCATATGTCGCATTGCAAGCAGTGTTGCCCACCGTCGCCGTCACCGCTGAAGCCCCGCCCGCCCCGCGGATACCCGTTCCGAACAACACCAGATACGCCTGGTCCGTGCTCGACCCGAGATTGATCGGTATAGGCGTGCAGCTGCCGTTGGAGCACGTCGCGATAGCCGGCATAAACGTCTGGCTCCCATCCGAATGCACGATCAACACCTGGGCCGCCGAGGTACCCTTGCCGCTCTCATTGGCGGTGAACAGGGACGGCGCCACTGCCGCCAGGGTCACGGCGCCCGTAATCTCAGTGCCGCTACTGGTGGTCAAGTCGATCTTGGCGGAACCGGGCTGCAGGCCCGTCGGTAGCACGGCATTCACCTGGCTTGGCGTCACCGCGAGAAGCGAGATGAGACCCACATGTCCCGAAACGTCGGTGACGGTTGCGCTGACATTGCCCAAGGTGGTGGGTAATGGGGCGGGCGGCGGACTCGTGGCCAAGACGACTTGCGAAGCGATGTTCGCCGCGAACAAGGAGACGATGGAATCCGGCGCCACCGGAGCGATATAGTCGGCGGCCGAGACGGTTGTCACCGCGTCCCCTATTACCAACGTATACTTCTTTATGTACCCCGTGCTTGCGACGTGAGTGATGTTGTCGGCTAGCACGTACTCAGCGATCACGTAGTTTCCTGTCCAATCCCAACCGGGATCGCTCATGCTGGTAATTGGATTTCCCAGGGGATTGAGATTGTTGTAGGACGTCAACTGCGTCGTTTTCCCAACGGTAGGCGGTCCGGCAGCTAGATCAGTGGGACCGGAGACACTGCCGCACAAGCAGAACGGAAGCGTGATGGGCAGATATTGGGCATCGATACCTACCGCTATATCCCCTTGTGGCCGTGTATTCCAATGTTCTTGATAAGCAGTAAATGGAGGCAGGTACTGGTAGGCTTGAGTGCAGATGTTGTATTCGAGGATGCTGGTGTTATTGAAGCTCCCGCTAGCGTTGTTGATACTTGTCGCGAAAAGCGTGCAAGTAGAAGCCTCGTCGCTTAAAGGAAGCGCGCCCGCGCCTTCGTACCAGTTACGGCTACCAGTGCCATCTCCTAGCGGAGGGACATCTGTTTCGGTGACGTTCGATAATGTCGGAGCACCAGAGGATGGCAGCGTAACGCTCGCCCAGCGAAAGGTCCCGTTGAGCCGCTCGGGGGTGAACAGGGTGGCGCCCATGACATACATGCCGTAAATCTTGGTTTGGTCCGGCGTGAAATACCAATGCAGCACTCCATGAACGTCGTCTACCCAATCCGTGAGCGCTGCCGGGTTGACCGGGCATGCCGCGCCTGCCGCACAAAAATGTCCCGTGTTGTCGCCCTCAATGGCCATTTCATAACAGGTCGTATTCGAGACGCGACAAATAAATAGTCCGTACCCAAACCCGGCTCCAGGCTTCGCGGTATCTTCAGTGCATACGCGGCTTGTATGAGTGTCCTGTGCTGCCACTATGATCCATTGCCCATCGGGCGAGTAGCGCGGTGTGCTGGTGTTGTAATTCGAAGGGTTCGGTAAGCCGCTGTATATGTCTGACAGATTCGTTTGGTTGTCTCCATCGATCGATTGCGACCAGAATCGGTTACAGGTGTTGGTGCCGACGGTCTTGATGTAGAGGACTTCTGCCCCGGCGTTGGTGGTTGCGCATGTCGCTGTCTGGCACACGAAAGGTTGGGCTGCTCCGTCCGGGCCCAAAGTCACAGGATTGGGCGCGAGATAGTACTGCTGATTTTGGGCTTTCAGACCATGCCCGCCGGCCGCGAGGAATGCCAGAAGCATCGCGGCTGTTTTCAGCCACGAGACCCGGCCCGCGTTAGATACGAGCTTCCTCCAGCCCGTCACCGGGTGATCTCCGGCTCGCGCAGTCGCTGTTCCGCGACAAACTACTAGCGAATCTATGCCAATGAAATGGTGCCCTTCATAACGTTCGAACGCATTCAAGCTTTCTCCCACCGTCTCCCACTCCTTCTACCGTTAGATGAAGGACGCGAAATAATGTAACTGATTAACTCAAAAAAGAATCCGGAGCACACCAGTAAGAACACGGTGCCGGAATTTTACTCTCTGGGAGCTTTGCTGGAATTGGGAGCTTTGCTGGAATTGGGAGCTTTGCTGGAATTGGGAGCTTTGCTGAAAAGCGGATTCGTTTTCCAGTGTTGCATCGGCCTTCGACATTTGCACCAGCGCGCCGCTGAGCTTCGAGCTAAAGACCGCGTCTCCGTTGAAGAGTTTGTGTCCAAAGTCCTGGAAAATCGGCTGGCCAGCCGCGAGTACATCGAGGCCCGTGCCAAGCTCTTCGGGAAGATTACGCACTGCGTCTACCCATGAATTGTTCTGACCGGTCCTTTTTCGGACCTTACGGCATCCTGAACTATTCGGGCTGCGTACCGCACGCTCCATTCGGGCCCTGCGAGCAGGGACCATAAACGAAGATGCCGCCGTTTGAATTGAATTGGGTCGCGACGTATACCTTGCCGTTGTTCACCAGTGGCACGACATATCTTTGAGCGTGGAAGGTCTGCCCGGTTTGAGTTTGGCTGTTATAGATGGGATTGATCACATAACCCGCGGTACTGCTGTAGATCTGATAGGCCATCAGAGCGCCATCGTGGAAAGGGCCTGACGGGTCAAAACCGTCGGAAGTAACCGCCCACAAAATAGCCGTGGTTGGCTGGTCCACACCGTTTGCGGAAATCGCCAATGCGCCACCCCCCGCGGAAGCAGTCGCCCCGGCAATCGGCGGTATCGCCGCGTCTGCGTGCACTTCCAAGCGGGAACCGTTGAAGAAGTAGCCGCGGGCGACATCACCAAACCCCCAAACAAAATAGAAGCCATGGCCTCCTTCCAGGGACCAGTAGGCTGGATTGTGGATTTCGCCGCACCCGCCGTCGGTCCCCACCGCGCCCACATAGAGTGGCTGTTGCGGATAAACAGGAAAAGGTACTACACAGGGGGCTACACTGGCTGCGGAAAAAAAGCCCTGATACGGAGTGCTGGTGTAGCCTCCGAGATCGGAGGTTTCGAGAAGATAAGTCTGGCCGGCCTTTCCGGACGCGATGAGATAGCTGCTGGTGGCTCTGGGAACGGCCGGCGGGATCATCAGGACGCCGCCCGAGCTTAGGTCGAGGTCATTGTAGTCGTCAACAAAGTAGTTGTCATAGCCCGGCGTCTCGAACGAATCTTCCGGAGTGAATGTTGAGCCCGGGTTGCTGTTCAGGCCCGCGGGCCGGTAAATGACCGAATCGCCAAGTCCATTTTCCACGATCGGGTAACAGTCCTTAACGGTGGTTCCTGGGCTACATCCGTTACCTGTCGAGTAAGCGTAGAACGTTCCATCGGTGGCTGGACCTATGCCGGAATTCCAAACGCCGGCGCCATGTGGGGAGAGCGGGCCAGGGGAAATGGTGGTCGTGAGAAAAAAGCTGCAGTTGGTTTGTGACCAGCAGGTGGTGGCGGTGCAGCTAGTGCTATTGCTTGCACAGGAGCTATATTCCGCCATCCAGCCTTGGTACTTTGACTGGGTTTCACCCCCGTCGCTGGTGGAAGTTCCAAATCCAAAACCGATCAGGATGCTTCCATTCACATCCGCCAACGCAGGTCTTTGGAGCTGGTGCGTCGCTACGAAGCCGTACGGCCGCAAATCCGGATTCATGTCACGAGCCGGAATGTAATCCAGGCCAAACGAGGAGTCGTTTTTCAATGAAATGGCGTGGAGAGTGTAAATCCAGCCGGTGCTGCCGGTAGTGGTGCAAGTTGCCGCTTTCTGCGTGTCGTTCAGCGTCACGAAGTACATCAAGTCATCCTGCGCGTCAATGACTGGGGTGCTCAGTATCCCAGCATAGGTGAAGCCGACGTTCTCCTTGCAGTACAGTGCTGGACTATAAACCGACCCCGACGCCACCGCTGTTGTAAAAGACTGGCTTTGCCAGATTGGGGTAGTGGCCGTGGGATTGTCTCCGTCAAACGCGAAAATTTGATTTTTCATGGTCGCGACAAAAACCACCGTCGCGTAACAGGTTCCCGTGACCGTTAAATTGTGCATGATCAAGGGCTGCGCATAAATCAGCCCGGCGCTCGGCGCGAGTTGAAACAAATAGCCGAAACCACTTTGCACGCTGGTCGGGCTCAGCACGGTCTCTAGTAAATTGGCGCTGGTTCGATAGGAATTATATTGTCCACCGGTAATATTGGGTGCAGTTGTTCCGCAGGCTGCCGCCATGGCCGGGCGGCTGTAAAATAAAAAAGACGCAAGTAAGGCGATCACGCACAGCGCCCGGCGCATGAAGATTTGCATGGCGGACACACTCAATTGGGCTTTTCCGCCAAACGCAACTCCCGCGCATGGCATCCAAGGACCTCCCAACTCGTTAACTTTTGGATTCATCGACGCGATCCTTCTCAGAATTTAGTTTTAGAGCTTCGGGAAGGATAACACGGTTCGCTAGTAAACAGTCGCCAGTACGGTCTAGGACACCAGTACGTCTAGGACCCCTATGACGAGTTGCTCCGGGTCCACCTCACTCCGTCGTATTGAAGAAGATATTCATCACGCCCGTGGCGTCGGGAGTGATCAGGTCCGGCTTACCCGAATAAGGCGATTGGCCATGCGCATCCACCGCGATTACATGACCCGGCTCTGATCCAAATCCAATGTAGGTCGGCGTCGAAAACGTCAGATTCCCTTCGCCAATCAGAATTCCCAGATCCTCATTGCCCTGGATTACCACATCCGGAATCCCATCTCCATTCACGTCCGCCACCAGCGGAAACGCCGCGTCCGCTACCTGCACGTATTCCAAGCTGGTCGCGTAAGTAAACACACCTTCCCCATTGTTCGTGTAGATCGGGACATACGCTCCGGCGCATCCGATCACCAGATCCTTGAAGCCATCCTGGTTGATATCCGCCAGCACCGGATTGATCGGGTTGGAGCAATTGCTGACCGCGCCAAACGTGCTCTCGATGAAGCCGCTGCCCGTGCTCAGTAACACATAAACAATGTTCGAAACAAAGTCCGTCAAAACTATGTCACTTGTCTCCTTGCGACGCAGCCGCCCAGCGGCGATGCCCACAATGTTGTTGCCTTTGACGTGTGGAATGTAAGGCGCCGGCGTTTGAAATGTGCCATCTCCGTTTCCGTAAGCCAGCAGATTTGAGGTCAGCGCGAAATCGAGTTTCCCGTCCCCGTTGAAATCCCCCAGCACCGGAATGCCATTGCTCGAAAGGGCCGTCGTAGTTGCGGCTTGCCGGAACGTCCCGTCGCCATTTCCCAGATATCCGACCGCCTGGTTATCGCCCGTAGTCACAAACAGGTCCAGGATGCCGTCCCCGTTCAGGTCACCCAGCACCGGGCAACTGTACTGGCTGTAGGTGATCAACTGCCCCTGTGTGTACGCAGACGATGTTTTGCCGGTTCCCAGCAGAATCGACAAGCCCTGCGCGACGGTAACGGCGAGATCCGGGATGCCATCCCCATTAAAATCGCCCGTTACCGCGCAGTAAGCCCCGCCACCTGAAATGGGAACTGTTACGCCTTCCTCGAATTTACCCTTTCCGTTATTCAGAAGAACCGAAATCCCCGGGTAGAAATTAGCGAACACAAGATCGGGCACGTTCTTGAGGTGCAGATCGGCTGCAAGAACGTAGTGGTTGTTTCCCCCGCTTTCTGTCTGGTAATAGACGGGAGACGCGAAGTTGCCTTTTCCGTTGCCGAACAGAACGTAGCCCGCTGACGTCACAATGTCGAGGAACCCGTCTCCATTAATATCCGCCGCGACTACGGTGGGCGTTGTGCTGTTCAGGTTCACCTTGCGCGTCCGTTGAAATGTGCCGTCCCCATTGCCTAAGAAGAGGTAACCGTTGTTGCTGTAGTACGACGATGCGAACAAGTCGACCTTGCCGTCGCCGTTGAAGTCACCCAATGTGAAGGCGACTGAGTCGTAAGGCACCTGAACGACGGTCGGCGCCTGAAAGGTTCCATTCCCATTTCCAAGCAAGACTGAGAGGCCAGCATTATTAGAAAGAACGAGATCCAGCTTGCCGTCTCTATTGAGATCGCTTGCTGCGATCTGATAGTTCCCATCCGGGTCTGTTACAGGAATAAGGGTACCCGGGTTGAAGACACCACCGCCCTGGCCAGTGTATAACCACACTCCGCTGTTCGTGAGCGAGGCGAAATCTAAAATACCGTCACCATTGAAGTCCCCGGTGACAATGTAGAGTGCTTCATAATCCGACGGTCCCGCCCCGTAGAACGTGCCTGGCTGAAATGTGCCGTCGCCGTTGCCGAAAGATACATAAAAACCGAATGGTTTTAACCCGTTCGGCGTGCCAAACGAAATCAGGTCCAGCTTCCCATCACCGTTGAGGTCTACCAGTACTAGCGCATTCGGCGTGAAGGGACCCACGTTGGAGGTCGGCCCAGGGCGAAAGGTTCCGTCGCCATTGCCGAACAAGGTCCCAACTCCGTTATAGTAGCTGCAAACCACGTCCGGGATCCCGTCGCCGTTAATATCCCCGGCCGTGATGCTACCGGCGTCACCTGCGCAGCCCGTATAGTCGTAACGGTCGAAAAACGTCGGCTGGACTGGCGTCGCGGCATCGGCGCGCGTTGAAAAGCTCGCCAATAGCGATAAGCCGAGGAGCCCAACGCACCCCTTCAAACTAGATTGGCTCGTTCTCATCATCGTCAAGTGGCAGCGCCTTCAATCCATGGCAAGAAAGCATAACACGGTTCGCTAGTAAAACAGTCGCCAATACGATCGAGGACGCCAGTACGTTCTAGTTCGGTGGTTCACGTAAGGAAGTCAGCGCTGATATTGGGCGCCGCCTACGCGACATCGGACTCCTTGAAGCCCCTCCTCGCACCGTGGCGGAGGTGGAGTACTTCAACCTGCTTCTGTTTTTCCAACACGCGATAAATCGCGCGATAAACGTGAGGCTTGTTGCCGTAGAGCAAATGCCTGAGCTTATCGTTCTCGGGGGTCGCCGGGCATCGGTTCGGCTGTTCTTCCAGGCTAAGGATCGCTTCTTTGAGCCCGCGATACCATTTCAATGCCGCATCGGAGTTGTCGGCGTCAATTTGGCGGTAAAGCCGGGCAAGATCACGCTGGGCACGCGCGGTCATATTAACGAGGTATGCCATGCTCGGCTTCGAAATCCGAGAAAAACTCCCTTGCCGGGCGAACCTTCCCGTGTTTCACGTCTTCGAGTCCCTGGCGAATTCCTTCCTCAGCGCTGGCGCTCGCGGCAATATCGAGGAGCCGCTGGTACGCCTCGGCGTCCTGCACGATGGCTGCTGCTTTGCCCTTCACCGTCAGCACCACCGGACGCTTGGTTCTTTTGAGCTGTTTCATAAAGTCGCCGGACCGGCGGCGGAAGGTCGTCAGCGATTGGATGTCGCTTGTGATGTCAAGCATGAGAACGCTCCTGGTTTTGGGCACCTTTTAAGGTGCTACCAGGATAGCGCGTCTCTTGTGAAGCTCAAAAGGCCCGTGGTTTCCCACGCTCCAGGCAGCGCGCTACGGAGTCCAGGTGCCCTTCTTCACCCAGCCGCTGTTCGCCGCTGATCCTTTTGCCTCCAGGTATATTTTCTGCTGCCCTACGAAAGTCGTGCTGAAAGTCAGCGCGACGGTCAGCGTCAGATCATCGCCAGAAGTGCTGAAAGAAGAGCCCGTCCCGGCCAACGTGCACTGGCTATTCGACACCGACCCTGAGGAGCCTGGAATAACCGCCGTCGACAATGCCGTGCCGGCATTGTTGTAGAGGTACATCTTATTGGTTCCTGGAACATAAACCACGGCGCAGTCGCTGCTCACGCTCACCGAGGTGTTGAATACAACAACCAAGTCGCTCAGATCGGATATGCCGTTTGGATCCAAGTAAACCATGGTGAACGTCTGCGTCAAGCCCGTGCCCGCGGCTGGCGATAGCGATACCACCGCGGGTGGTCCGGTTAGCAAACCATTTTGCGTCACGGTGATCTGCTGGCCCAATTCAGTAATGTTCGCCGAGCGGGTGGAAGTGGTCGTGTTGGCTGTAAACGTGAAATTGCTAACTCCGTCGGCGACGGTCCCAATAGTGAGCCAGCTCTGGTTGCTGGTGGGCGCAAAGACGCCCGTCAAGGAGACAGAGGAAAGGGAAATCACCGGAAGCAGCATATCCGATCCGGCCGAGGCAGGCTCGGTCAAACCACCGATGGGGCCGACCCAGGCGTTGGGCATCTCTCTGATCGCGTTGTTGCCGCTGTCGGCGAAGTACACGTTGCCGGAACCGTCGACGGCCACTCCATTCGGACCATTCAGGCCCGACGGCGGCAACGTGGTCACCTGTTGCGTCGACGCGCTCCACTCCTTGATCGCATTATTGCCGCTGTCGGCGAAGTAAACATTGCCGGAACCGTCCACTGCCATTCCAGCAGGCGCGTTCAGTCCCGACGAAACTAGCGTGGTCACCTGCCCGGTTGCTGCGCTCCATTCGTAGATGGCTTGGTTGCCGGCATCTGCGATGTAGACGTTGCCGGAGCTATCCACCGCCACTCCGTCGGGGGTACTCAGGCCCGACGACACCAGCACGGTCACCTGCTGCGTCGACGCAATCCACTCGTAGATCTCCCCGTT
>JBEKLB010000057.1:0-21122 GCA_050010415.1 Bryobacteraceae bacterium
CTGGTCGGTTTCCACCTCCGCTCGCAAGGCCTGCACCCGCGAAGAACCGGCAATCACCAGCAGGTAAGCATTGGCTACGGACTGTACGACCAGATCGCGAGCGTCTTTGAACGATAGCTGAGCGGCGCGCTGGCTCTCTTGGGCACCACGATAGTTTTTGCGGAGGCTGTAATCGAAGACGCTAAAGGAGGCATAAGCGCGCGCATCGGTATAGTCGAACGGGCCCACGATCGCCGGACTCGAAAAGCTGCCAACGTGGAAGTTGATCCCTTTGGTTAGCAGGTTTATTTGCTCGACATTCTCGCTGACCGCCCCGGTCACTTGCGGCAGCAGCGCGCTCAAGGACCGCAGCCGCTCACCGCGCGCGCTTTCACTCACCTGTCCGCTGAGTAGCAGCCCGAGGTTGGTTTTCAGGCCGCGATCGATCGCATCACGAAGCGTCAGCGCGACGGGAGTGGGAGAAGCCACCCCCATCGGAACGCTGCCTTGAAACTGAGCCTGTTGTCCCAGAGCTTGTTGGCAGAGTGCTGAACCGGAGAACAGGGCGATGCAGGCGGAGACGAAGCAACACCGGCGGTGAATGGGATACGCGTTATCGAGAAGCGTGCCGGTTGCTTTAGGGATGGAACCGGTACGGCTCTTCAGATCGCCCGGCCATTGAGCCTGTGCGGAATGTTTCATGTTTTGTAAATCCTCCTACGCGGCACAATCTCAACTTTCAATTTGGATCAACGCCCGTCCGAGCTGTGCGCACCCTGCGTTAGCTGGCCTTGTGATTGCTCAAACGGAACTTCTCGAACCTTGATTCCCACTGCCATCACACGACTTCTCGCAAATTGCGGACATGTGATGAAAAGCTGTGTGTTTGACGAAACCAGGTCGGCTGATTGACGTTCTTGGCAAGCAAACCGAACACACGATCGGGGCTACCAAGGTCGACCCATCCCGAGCCGGAATCACGAAGCACGAGAAGTCTGTTCGCTTGATGAGCCAGGATCTGCCGTGAAAAGTCAACGCTCGACAACCGAGCGTAGGTTGTCGCCAGGTCTTTATCGGCCAGAGCGCGCATTATCGAAAGAATCACATCAGGAAGCTCGGAACAAATTAACTCAAGAAAAGTAGCCGCCCTACCGATGGTGACGAAAGTATTCCAAAGGCAACCACCTTGCAACAGAGCTTGCGCCTCGGGCAACGTTGGCTTTTCCCAGAATCGATTGACCGCACACAGTCTGGCTTGTGTTTGCGATACAACCAGCCCCGGTTCGATCCACCCGTATTCAGTTTCCGCGTACTCGGCCTCGGCGCCGACGATGACGAGCGACCGGGGGAATTGCTCCGCGGCTGCTGTCGCCGATGTGACCATCGACCTGAACAGGTCGTCATCGGAGTAGTAATGATCGCAGGGAAATAGTCCAACAACCGCGTCGGGATCAGCCTGCATGATCTGAACGAGTGCGACGATGATTCCGACGGCAGTTCCCCGGTTCATAGGTTGTTCAATGACGAGTGAATCTTTGGCGTCCGCAAGTTCTTTGCTGTAGTACCTTTCATGGTCATAAGAAACGACGAATACCTGCCGGTCGCCAGAAAAGAGCGGATCGAGACGACCGCGTGTCTGGCTCAAGAGGCTCTCCGCACCGACGATGGGGCAGAACTGCTTGGGCCGATGGTCGCCCACGATCCTCTCGGTCAGGTCTCGGAGCCGTACGCCGTCGCCGCCAGCCAGCAGCACGGCCCAGAAGTGCCGAGGCAACGGCGGGATAGGTACCGATATGTTCGACAAGTTAATCATCCCTTCCTGTCCCACAAGAGCCGGGGCCCACTCGCGAGAAAAGTGTTGGATCAACGACCTCTGTTCGTCCATCGCTGATGGTCCACGCATTCTCAACAGTTCGCGGCGGCATAGCACTGTTCATCCCCCAACTGCCGAACAGGGCGTGCGCCCTGGGACCGGCGTGTTTCAATTCCAAGCTTTCGCATTTTGTAAAGCAGCGTGGTACGCGGCAATCCAAGCCGATTGGCCGCTCCCTTCCGCCCTCCGATCAGCCAGTTGACCTCCTCCAATGTTTCGAGAATATGCTCCCGATCGGCATCGGCAAGCGTACGTGAAGCGCTCTCCAAGCTCTGCGTCACCGTCCGCGTCATTGTCGGCTTCAAGTCCAACGGCAGACGCAGCACTGATCCGGGCGAAAAGAGCATCGCGCGCTCGATAAAATTTTGTAGTTCGCGAATATTGCCGGGCCAGTCGTGCGCTTTGAGTACCTCCACCACTTCATCGGGAATCACATCGATGGTCTTATTAAGGCGAGCAGAGAATTTTGCTACGAAGAACTCCGTCAATGGGACAATGTCCTGAACACGCTCCCGCAACGGAGGCAGGCAGATTGGAATGACGTTCAACCGGTAGTACAAGTCAGCGCGAAACAGCTTCTTGGCCACGAGTTCGGCGAGATCCTGGTTGGTCGCCGCCACCACCCGCACGTTGACCCGGACGGTCTGGGTGCTACCCAACCGCTCGAACTCCTGTTCTTGCAGGACGCGTAAGAGCTTGGGCTGAAGTTCCAGCGGCATATCGCCAATCTCGTCAAGGAACAGCGTGCCCCCGTCCGCCATCTGAAATCGTCCCTTGGTCTGCGCCCACGCGCCCGTGAAAGCGCCCTTTTCGTGCCCAAACAATTCACTCTCCAACAGCGCGCTCGGAATCGCCGCGCAGTTGAGGGCCACAAAACGGTGGTTACGACGAGGGCTAGCCTCATGAATGGCTCTCGCGATCACTTCTTTTCCAGTGCCGGTTTCGCCTTGAACCAAGACAGCAGAGTCCACTGGCGCAACCCTCTCTACGTCCTGTAGCAAAGCCCGGAATTTCGCGCTGGATCCGATCAAATCTAAATTAGTCATTGTCTTCCTCTTTCCTCAAATCAAATCGTAGCTATCAGCTTCCACGTCGTTGCCTGGTGATCCACTCACGGACGTATGGATCGCAGTTCACCAGCGAAATGCCGTCGGCTTCGCACTTCGCAAGAACAGTTATGCCATCCTGACCTGTCAAAGTCATATCCCTGAGGTCAAGAACGATTCGCCGATCTTTTCCTTCCGCGCCGATGAGCGACTCCAATTCGGCAACGTGCTCTTTGTCGAGTCGGCCACTCAACGTAAAGACCACGTCCCCATCCCCCGTCCTCTGAATTCTCAGCATTGCGTTTCCTGGCATGTCAGGATGCAAGCCAGCTGCCACCGCAATTTGCTGAAAATAAACATATTGCAAGTGACGATAATCGCCGATTGACGAACTCGTCAATTGACGATGTCGTGCCAGTTCTGCTTGGAATGCGGGAAGGAAAAAATGGATGTGCTTAGGTTAGGAGTCAGTCCCTTTGAAGCGATGCTTGTTGATCTTCAATGACTTGATCTTCGATTCCAGAGTGGTTCGTGGTATTCCGAGCCTGGCGGCAGCGCCCGAAGGTCCGTAGACACGCCCTCCACATTCGCGCAACGCAGACTCAATCATCGCCTTCTCCTCCTGAGTTGGAACCCCACTTAGAAGGTTCGGGCGGAGATCGAGGCCGCTAGACGGGGCCGGCCGGGAAAGCCAACTCTCATCCACCGAAAATGTCTGTGTTTCGTTCACAATGACGGATCGCTCGATCACGTTCTGCAATTCCCGAATATTGCCCGGCCAAGCGTACGATTGCAGCAGGTCGAGGCTCTTCTTGTCGATCGACGTAAAATGCCTGCCTGCTTTTCGCGCGTACCGATTCAGAAAGTAGGTGACAAGCAAGGGAATGTCTTCGCTTCGCTTCCGCAGGGGCGGCAACTCTATGGGAAAGACGTTCAGCCGGTAAAACAGGTCGCTGCGGAACTGACCGGATTCAATCGCGTACTCCAAGTCGCGATTGGTGGCGGCGATTACCCGCACATCGGTCCGAATAGGCGCGCTTCCTCCAATGCGTTGAAATTCGTGTTCCTGCAGAACTCGCAAGAGTGCGACTTGAGTTTCGGGGGGAACTTCCCCGATCTCGTCGAGGAAGATCGTGCCCTTCTCCGCCAGTTCAAAGCGTCCTAAGCGGCGTTGCGCCGCTCCCGTGAAGGCTCCCTTCTCATGACCAAATAATTCCGACGCGATCAGATCACGCGGGATCGCGGCACAATTCACGCTCACAAAGGTATGCGAAGATCGCCGCGATCGCCTATGGATGGCTCGCGCCACAAGTTCTTTGCCCGTGCCGGTCTCGCCGGTGATCAGAACGCTGGAGTCGGCTGGGGCGACTTTGGAGATGCGGGATAGCACCTTTTTCAGGGGCGCAGAAGTTCCGACGATCTCTTCAAACATCGATGCCTTGTCGATCTCTTCGCGCAGCGTTACATTCTCTTCCTCGAGCCTTTGCTCCGAAGCCTTGCGGTCCTCGATATCCGTGGCGGCTGTGTACCACCGGGTGAGACGTCCGAGTTCATCCCGGAGCGGATTCCGACGGGAAAGAAACCACCGATATTTCCCGTCCTTGCTCCGTAAACGAATCTCAACTTCGTGCGGGAGGCCTTCCCCGGCTTGGGTCTCGGTCCCTCTGATCGCCCGCTCCCAATCGTCGGGATGAAAAAGCTTGCGGAGGTCATAGGTCCGCCATTCCTCAAAGGTCAGACCGAAGTAATCGAGCGCGGCCTGATTCGCATAAAGCCGGGTAGCGCTGGAATCAGCCGCTAGCACATAGACGTGCTGCGGAGCGATATCCAAAATCTGCCGAAGTTCGCTTTCGCCCTGGCGGATCTTCTCTTCCGCCTCCTTTGCGGCGGAATAAAGGCTCGCGTTTTCAAGCGAAATCGCCGCTTGCGAAGCCAGCAACTGCAGCACGGTAACCCGGTCCGGCGTGAAGGCACCAGGAGTGAGGTTGTTCTCCAAATATAATGCCCCGACGAACCTCGCCTGTTTGACGATAGGCAGGCACAGGACGGACCTTGAGTGATTCCGCCGCACATATTCGTCCTTTGAATACACGTTATCAGCCGAAGCGTCGTCCAGGAGTACGCCCTCCTGTGTCCGGATCACATAATGCAGCGCGGAGAGGGGAAGATCAGAAGGCGTCACAGTTGTCTGTGGAACGGCAACTTCGACCCCGCCGGGGCGCGTGACAGCCTCCGCTTCGATCAGCAAATCGCCATCTCGGGGCAGGATAAGCAGACCCCGCTCGGCCCCAGCATTCTCCACCGCGATTCGTACGAGCTTCTCGATCAGCTCGGGAAGAACCATCTCACCGGAAATCGCCTGCGAGGCCTTAACTACCGTTTCAATGTCCAACTGCTCCGCCTGCAAGCCAATCGCGGCTGCGGAAGAGGGCTCCTCGCGCAGGCGTGGATATCGTTCGTCGAGTTGCTTCGTCTTACCATGCGCTCCCCAACGGGCGTAGCAGTTGCGCGCGTTGCGGAGATGCGCGTGTCCGGCCGTTTCGAGACCGCGCGCCAGATAGTATTGCGCCGCCAACTCGTGGGCCAGGCCTTCGTCTTGAACGAAGCCGTTGTCACGCGCCAAATGGATAGCCTCCTCGTACAAACGCAAGGTGTCCGCATCCCGCTTTTCAATGCGGGCGATCTCTGCCAACACCAGCGCGTACTTGTCGCCGAAAGTGGGTGGATTATTTTCGGCCCACTCGCGCAGCAGTTCCTGGTGCGTTGCCAGGAGTTCACGCCACGCCTGCTGCTCCTCGGCCGACGCCGTCTCGTACAGCGCCGCTACCGTCAGCGCGGCGTAGTAGAAATAGTCCAACAGTGCAATCTGGCCGCCTGCGGCCTGAAGCAACTGCTTCGCCTTGCCCGCGGCTTCCAGTGCCTCGGCCCAGTTGCCCGAAAAGAACCGCGCCTCCATTTTGAGGATCCAATACCAGCAGATCACCGGAGGATTTCGGCTTGCGCTGAGCTCGGCCTCGAACGCTCCCTCGTCGAATTGCGTGTCACTGAAGGTGGAGAACTTTGCAGTCCGCCCTCGCATCGTCGCTATGAAGCGTTGCTGGCTCACGATACCGTTCGCCATATCGCCATACTTCGCTTTCCGAACAAACCCCAGCGCTATCTCCGACTCGCGCCACACCAGGTCGAGTGGGTCGCCTCTCAGGAGCCGGTACGTGAGAGATAACAACGAACAAGAGCAAGCGAAAACAGGGCTTCCCGTCTCAATCGCGGCACGAAGGGCGGTCCCATTCAATTCAATCGCGGTCCCAATCGGCTGAGTCCAGGCGGCGACCACTCCGTGGGGGCAGTAAACTGAGGCCCGATTGGCGGTGAAGTGGTGCTTCTCGACCACATCGCAGGCCAGCTTGCTGAAACGATAACCTTCACTGTAACTGTGAAAAACGTGTCCGAGCAGGGAGCCCCAGAGGGCGTAGGCGAACGCGGAACCTCCGCTTGTCCCGTGCCTGATGCTCATGGTCACCATGCGGCAGGACTGCAAGCAGCTCAAACGGGAGTCGGTGAACTGGGCGGCGGCAAAAAGGGCTGAAAGCACCTTCATCGCAGCCTGCAGTTCCGGATCGGTCATCAGCGGCAGGTCAATCAGGCTTTCAATCGGACGCCCGCCGAGAGTTTGCGACAAAGTTTGGCGTTCGCTCTGAACCTCCTCCTCGGTGGGGTACGCCGGCAGGTCGACGCCAAACCCGCGCAGGCACGTGAGCGCGGTGGTTACGCCCTCCTGGTGTTCCGATTTCATGACATGAAGTTGGATCTTCAGACAATAGACGGCGGCCTCGTCGACTTTCGATGGGACGCGCGGCAACAACTCCGCAATCAGTCGCTCAGCCTCGTCGAAGTGGCCGGTTAAAAGCTCGCATTCCGCGAGTTCGAGCCACAAGTTGAACATCAACTCGTATTGGTTACCCCAATCGTTTTCTTCCAAAAGCCCCGCGCCGGCTGCAAAATACTCGCGCGCCGACGCATACGCCGCGGACGCTTTAGCCTTACGCCCGGCTTCCAGATCGATCGCGGCCAGGAGTGCTTTCTCGTCGTAATCGACCAGCAGTTCGGCGCCACGATTCAGTTGGTTGGCGAGATCGAACAGATGTCCGGCTAGGCCGCCCGCCGTCGAGTTCGCCAACAGCTTCCGTCCGATCCGGAGGTGTACTTCGGCGCGTGCGCTTTCGGGAATGAGCGCATAGGCCGCCTCCTGAATCCGGTCGTGGAGGAAGGCATAAGATCCCTCCAAACGAAGAATCAACCCACTGCGGACGGCATCCCACAGCGGAGCGTGGATCTCCTCTTCTTTGGATTGCCCAAGAGCGGATTGCCCAAAAGCCACACTCAGGAGCGCCATATCGGCCACGTTGCCGAGACAGGCGAGTTGCTGGAGAGCGCTCTGCGTCTGGTGCGGCAATCGCCGCAGCTTACCCAGCATGAGATCCACCACGTTGTCGGAGTAGCCCTTGCCGCGAATTCGATCCAAATCCCAGGTCCAATTAGATTTGTTCGGGGGAACCTCAGCTCGATCGAACCGGAGCAGCCCTTCCTCGGCCAGCGAGGTGAGCAGCTGGATCGTGAAGAAGGGATTACCGCCGGTCTTCTCGTAGACCGACAGCGCTAGAGGACCAGCCGAGTCTGGCCCGCTGTGCAGCGCATCGGCGACCAGCCGCTCCACGTCATCGAGCCCCAGTGGCGACAGCACGATTTCCTGCGTCTTTGCCCCAGCCTCGCGGATCGCGGCCAGCGTCCGCATCAGCGGGTGAGACGAACTGACTTCGTTGTCGCGGTAGGCTCCGATCAGCAGCACGTGCCGCACGTCCGGATCGGTAATCAGGCGCTCCAACAATTCCAAAGTCGCGATGTCCAGCCATTGCAGATCGTCGAGGAACAGCGCCAGCGGATGCTCCGGGCGAGCGAACGCGCCGAGGAAACGCCGGAACACCAACTGGAAACGGCCTCGCGCTTCTTGCGGCGGCAGTTGTGCCGCGGGTGGTTGTTTGCCGATGACGAACTCGACTTCGGGTATGAGGTCGACCATCACTTGGCCATTTGGCCCCAGCGCTTCGAGTAGCACGTGCCGCCAATGGTCCACCTGGGCTTCGCTGCCGACCAGGATCTGACGCACCAGCATCTGGAATGCCTGTGCCAGCGTCGCGTAGGGTACGTCGCGCTTGTATTGGTCGAACTTGCCTGAGGCGAAAAGTCCGCGCGTTGGAACAAGCACCTTGTGCAGCTCGTTCACTACCGATGATTTCCCAACACCGGAATATCCGGATACCAGTACGAGTTCGGCGGTTCCTTGCGCCACTACCCGATCGAACGCCGTGAGCAGTGCATTGACTTCCCGCTCCCTGCCGTACAGTTTCTCCGGTATCAGCAACCGGTCCGACGAGTCGTCCATGCCGAGAGGGAATGGATCGATGCGCCCGTGCGACTGCCATTCCGACAGGCATCGCCGAAGATCGGCTTCCAGGCCCGCAGCGGTCTGATAGCGGTCCTCTACATTCTTGGCGAGGAGCTTCATGGTGATAGCAGAAAGATGCTCCGGAACCGCCCGCAGGTCCGCGGGCGCTATCGCCTGACGGGCAATGTGGCAGTGAATCCACTCCAGAGGGTTGGAGGCAGCAAATGGGAGCACGCCCGTAAGCATCTGGTACAAGGTGACACCCAAAGAGTATAGATCGCTGCGGGCGTCAATTGAGCGATTCATGCGCCCGGTCTGTTCCGGGGACATGTAGGCAAGTGTGCCGGCAATGAGTTCAGGCGGCGCAGGCGCCTGGTGCTCGCGCGGCAGTCGGGACGCGATGCCAAAGCCGGTAAGCCATACTTGTCCAGCGTCCCCGCTCGGCTCCAGCGCGACAAGCACGTTCTCGGGCCTGACGTCTTTGTGGATCAGACCGCGCTCATGGATGTGGCTCAGCGCCGTCGCCAGGTTAATGGCAAGGCGCAGAACATGCGCCAGATCGAGAGGCTGCTCCCCGTGTTGCTCCAGGACGCGGTCGAGAGGCTCACCGCCTGGGTCGGCGAGAATGAGAATGGTCCGACCTTCGTGACGCGTGAGCGCCAGAGGCATGGCCGCCCATGCGGCATCCAGCTCGGCTGCGACCGAGTGTTCGTGCTCAAGACGTCGCAGGCTCTGGGGCGACGGCGGTTCTGTGGTCGGAGCAACCGCCAGAAGGGGCATTGGATTGTCGCGCTGCCGGCCGCGGTAAAGAGTGAATTCCGCTCGATTGCGGATTGGCTCCAAGACGTACTCCGAAGATGCCGCCATTCGTTTCCGGCGGCCTTCAGAACGTAAACCGGCCGACCAGTTGAATTTGGCGCGCGGTGCCGACGGTGGTCAGGATTTGCCCTACGTTATCGGCGAAATTACCGGCCGCGTCCTTGAAAATGGCATCCCCGTTACCTCCCACGCTAAGAGGGCTTTGTGTATTACTCGGAACACCAAAATTCGGATGGTTGAACACGTTATAAGCTTCCACTCCCACCGTAATCTTTCGCCGTTCCGTTATCGCAAAAGCTTTGTGAATCGACGGGTCGAATTGCGCGAACCCAGGCCCGCGCAGGATATTTCGTCCGGCATTGCCAAACTGACCGGCAGGCGGCACCGCAAACGCGCTCGGGTTAAACCAGCATGACGGAGTACCAACTGCGGCCCCATTCGGACAGACGCCCGCATTAGGATTGCCGACAATGTCCGGACGCTCCGGAATAATCAAAGATTGGATATCGGCATTGTCGAATTCGAGCACGGGGGTAAACGGGAGGCCGCTATGAACGTCGGCAACAGCTGAAGCCTGCCAGCCACCGAGGAGACGTCCTCGTCCAGGCAGATCGTAACCGACACTTGCCACGAAATTATTCCGAATGTCGAAGTCCGACGGGCCTCGGCTTCCCTTGCGATCGAAGATGTTTTGAGATCCGGGAGGATCATTCACAGATTCCACGGATAAATCCACCGAAGCATCATCCACGGAGTGGGCCAACGTGTAAGAGGCCTGCCAGAAAAGATTGTGTCCATAGCGCCCCGAAACCGAGGCTTGAAGAGAGTTATAGAAAGATTGCCCGTCGGTCAAGATCGTTAATACAGGTGAATCCAAGTTGGGATCGTACCGGTGGCCGAGGGCTGGCTCGAAAGGATTCCCTTCCGCGCTGCGGGTGAGATGATTGCCACGCTCTCCAAAATACCCCACTCTGAGAATCGTGCCCGATGCGATCTCTCGTTCCAGGTTGAGGTTATATTGCATCGCATACGGGAACTTCGGATGATAGGTCACCGCTATGGGATCGAGCACCTGAGTGACGGCTGCGTTCTGCGGGTTCAGGAACTCAGGAAACGCAAAGGATTCCAATTCGAAGAATGGGGGCAGAAAGCGGTCGGCGCCATACATGATCACGGGGAGATTGTCCCGATAGATGCCGAATCCGCTCCGCAGCACAGTTTTGCCGTCGCCGAAGATGTCCCATGCAAAGCCTGCCTGGGGGGACAGCAGATCCAGCGGTGTCCCGGCAAATAGCTTGCCGACGACCGGCGCAGAATCGGTCGCCGGGTTCGGAATAGCTGATTCGCGCCCGAATGCCTCGGCCGGATTGGAGTAGAAATCGTAGCGCAAGCCGAGATTTAGAGTGAACCGGTTGTTCACGCGCACGAAGTCCTGGGCAAAACCTGACGGAATCGTTTGACGGTATCCCCGCTCGGAATCGGCGTTGGAGGGATTGGGCCCCACGAAGGATATTGGCATGCCTTTCAGGAAGAATTCGAGAGCGGGGTTGTTGCTGGATGCCTCGAACCCGTAGGGAGTCAGGTCCTCAAAAGTATACAACCCGTTGATCACGAAATCGAGCGTAGTGTTGCTTTGGAGCCTTCGGAACTCGACGCCGAATTTAAAGGTGTGACGACCAATAGTACGCGACAGTTGGTCCTGAACCTGATAGACGGTCGAAAAATCGCCCAAAGGAAATGGCGGTGTGCCTAACAAGCTCATGCCCGTAATATCAATCGTTCCGAACGGCTGATCGGGGAGCAAAGAAATGGACAGCCCCGGATGGGTATTATCGATTGACGTGGACGCGGTGGTGCGATTGATTCCGAATCCTAATTCATTGATCCAATCGTTTCCGAAAGTGCTTCGGTCCTGAGTTGTGAAGTACTGATTGCGGCCTTGATGAAAGATCGGGAAGCCAGGGTCGTAAGTTCCCGGTGGATCGCCGACGTAGGGCACCAGTGAAAAGCTGTCATCGATGGTGTAGCGCGCAAATAGCGAATGTGTATTGGAAAAGTTGTGGTCTATGCGCACCATACCGTGGTCTTCGCGGGTGTTGCCTTTATTCGCGGTGATCAGTTCGCCGGTCCCATCCCCATTGTCTGGGCCGTTCGACGGAGCGACCAGATTGAGAAACGGCTGTATCGAAGGATTGATCGGAATGGCGACACACCCGCCGGGAGTAGCGCTGCTGCAAGCGGACGGATTACTAGCGGAGGGCAGGAGTCCCTCATGGGCAAGGGCATCCGGTACGGTGGCAATTGCAGTCGTCGCCTGTACTTGCCGAAATCCCTCATAGTTGACAAAGAAGAACGTGTGATCACGCTTCAGTGGCCCGCCGAGTCCAGCGCCGAATTGATTGCGGACGAACTGCGGGATCGGACTGGTGGCCAAATCGAAATAGTTCTTGGCATCGAGCGACGCATCCCGATGCAATTCCAACAAAGATCCGTGAAATTGGTTACTGCCTGACTTGGTTGTCATGTCGATGACCGCGCCACCATGCCCGCCGTACTCCGCGTTGAAGGTTTGGGTCAAAACCTGAACCTCTTCCAACTCATTCAGACCAAGAAAGAACCCGGAAGCGCCCGCGGGCGAAAAGCCGAAAACCGGATCGGTCGCATCCATACCGTCGATAAGAACGTTCGTCATACTCGGACGTGTCCCACTAATCGCCACTTGCCCAACCTTACCGTTGGAGAGCAACGACGGAGCACTGCTGGGGTTCGGAGCCACTCCAGGCTCCAGCGTCACGGCACTAAAAAGATCGCGATTGTCGAGGGGCAGTTCCGTCAGGCTCCGCTCTGAAACTAGTCCATCGATAGTCGACGTCGTGTTATCGATCCCGGCAACGTTCGCGCTGACCGTCGCTTCTTGTGAAAGGTCGCCTACCGCGAGTTGCGAATTGATCCTGACTTCGGCCACCGAACCGAGCTCAATTCCTTCGCGAACCTGCGATTGAAAGCCCGGTTTCTCGATTCGAAGAGAATAGTTCCCCGTTGGCAAGCCGGCGAAACGGTATTCGCCAGCAATGTCAGTGAGAACGCTCCGTTTCAGTCCGGTGCCTTGGCTGACAATCGTAACGCTGACGCCGGGGACGACGGCGCCACTCGTGTCGGTGATGGTTCCGGAAACAGTCGCAAGCTGGGTTTGCGACCACGCACCGACTGATATGAATGCCGCCAATATTGCTGACAATGCGTGCGGTCGGAAGTTGTTCCTGACCTGGACCAGCCTTATCATCAACTCACTTTGGTTTTTCATTATGACTCTCTCAATCTGGAACGCCGTGTACTCAACAGTTCACGACACGATTTCGCTAGCTCCACTTCTTTGTCTCGCGATCCACTCGCGGAGGTATGGATCGCAATTCGCCAGCGCAATGCCAGCCGCTTCGCACTGAGCAAGAAAAGCCATGCCATCCTGACCGGTCAGAGTCAACTCCTTGAGGTCAAAAATGATGCGGCGATCTTTCCCTTCGGCGGCGATGAGCGCTTCCAGTTCGACGATGTGCTCTTTGTCGATCCGGCCGCTTAAGGTAAAGACTACGTCCGCGTTCGCTTTCCTGCCAATTCTTAGCATTCCGTTCGGTCACGCTGAAGGCAAGCCAAACACCAATCGTAAGCTGCTGAAAGTGAAGGATTCTTGTGGGATTTGAGAATTACGAATTTCGTAATATTACGAGTATTGCAATCGGCCTTAGCTAACCGTTTATCGAGGGATCTGTCCCCTTGAAACGGTTCTTGTTGATCCTCAGCGTCTTGATCTTCGATTCGAGGGTAGTTCCGGGAATGCCCAGTCTGGCAGCCGCTCCCGACGGTCCGTGCACTCTCCCTCCACATTCGCGCAGGGCAGCCTCAATCATGGCTTTTTCCTGAGCGGGAGACACGTACAAGGAGCGGGGCTGTACATTTAAATCACTGGACGAAGGTCGGGAGAGCCAGCTCTCGTCCACTGAAAATGTCGGCGGTTCGCTGACAATGACGGATCGCTCGATCACGTTTTGTAGTTCCCGAATATTCCCTGGCCAGGTATACGCCTGCAGCCGTTCCAGGCTCGTCTTGTCAACCGCCGTAAAATGCTTGCCCGATTTTCGTGCGTAGCGATGCAGGAAGTACGATACCAACAGGGGAATGTCTTCTCGCCGATTCCGTAAAGGCGGCAGTTCTAAGGGAAAGACGTTCAGGCGGTAAAACAGATCGCTGCGGAACGTGCCCGATGCGATCGCGGACTCGATGTCGCGATTGGTGGCGGCGATTACCCGTACATCGGCGCGAATCGTTCCAGTTCCTCCGATGCGCTCAAATTCATGCTCCTGCAGCACCCGCAAAAGAGCTACCTGAGTCTCGGCAGGAAGTTCTCCGATCTCGTCGAGGAAGATAGTCCCTTTTTCAGCCAGTTCGAAGCGTCCTAAATGACGCTGCATGGCCCCTGTGAAGGCGCCTTTCTCATGACCGAACAGTTCCGATGCGATGAGATCACGCGGGATCGCGGCACAATTCACGCTCACAAAGGGATGGGAAGATCGCCCGGAGCGCTGGTGAATCGCCCGCGCTACCAATTCCTTGCCCGTGCCGGTCTCGCCTGTGATCAGAACGCTAGAATCGGTCGGCGCGACCTTGGAGACGCGGGCCAACACCTTTTTCAGGGCCGCGGAGGTTCCCACGATCTCCTCGAACATCGATGCTCTGTCGATTTCTTCACGCAGCGCTACATTCTCTTCCTGCAGCCTTTGCTCGGCCTGTTTGAGTTCGTCGATATCCGTCCCCGCGGCGTACCATCGCGTGATGCGCCCCTGCTCGTCCCGCATCGGATTCAAGCGATAGTTGAACCAACGATACTGCCCGTCTCTGTTCTTCAGCCGCACTTCGTATTCAAACGGCAATCCGCTTTGGAGTTTTCCGGGAAGTTCACTGATCACGACTTCGGCGTCCTGCGGATGCAGGAGATGCCGCGCACTAGCGTCCCGCCATTCCGCCAAAGTAATGCAGTAAAAATCCAGCGACGCCCGATTGGTGTAGAGGCGAGCTCCATCAGGCCCCAACTCGGCGATGTGTAGCGGCGATAAGTCGAGAAGTTGGCGCGCTTCCTTTTCACTCTGGCGGATCTTCTCTTCGGCACGCTTCTGGTCGTCGATGTCGGTGGTCGTACCCACGAACCTAAGGACCTTTCCTTCTGCATCGCGCAAGACCACGGCTTGCTGGAGATGCCAGCGATAGGTCCCATCTTTCGCACGGAGAGACCGGGTTTCGAACGCAAAATCCTGTCCCGAGCGCACGCCCTCCCAAAAGGCCTTCGATGCTGCTTCGCGATCCTCAGGGTGGACCGCAGTCATCCAGGCCTCGGGATACGACCGGACGAAATCGACAGTCTGACCGGAGAATTCGAGCCAAACTTGATTCACGAAATCCGGCGTCCCGTCGGGCTTTAGCGTCCAGGCCGATACAGGAAGTTGCTCCAGAATCCCGACTTGTAGCTGCAACTCTGCATCGGCCCGCTGCAACTCGCGATAAAGGCGCCCGGTCTCCGCCAGTCGTTCTTCGCTGGCGCGCAGCTTCTCGCGTTCCAGTTCCGCCTCGCTACGCAGCCGTTCTTCGCGTTCTGCAGTTTCTTGGCGAAGATTGGCCATTCTGACATGCATCGCCACCCGCGCAAGCAACTCCCGCGCCGTAAACGGCTTTACCAGATAGTCGTCGGCGTCGGCCTGCAGCCCTAGCACGCGCGATTCTTCGCCCGCCCGAGCGGACAACAGGATCACGGGTGTACCGGCGAGTGCCGAATCGTTGCGAATGGCTCGCAATAGGCCGAATCCATCCAGGTGTGGCATCATGACATCGGTCAGCACCAGGGCTGGACGCAACTCTTCTATCGCTTCGAGCGCCTGGCGGCCGTCCGCAACCGCGCGCACCTCGTAGCGATCACCTAAGAGGCGCACGAGGTATCGGCGCATGTCCGCATTGTCATCGGCCAGGATGATGAGTTCGCGTTCCTGGCCCTGCATTCTTCCATCGACTGCCGCGCCCGGCTCGTCTCCGTCCCATTGCTGTGCTTCCTCGATATAAGCGTCGGCCCGAATTCTGGTGGACGCCAGCGATTGTGAGGCCTCAATCCGCTCCGCCGGCAAATGCTCTTTGCCACGTGGAATAGTCACCGTGAATGTGCTGCCGGCACCCACGGCGCTCTCCACTTGCACACTTCCGCCATGCAGTTTGACCAGTTCCTGAACCAGTGCCAGGCCGATCCCCGTGCCTTCGTACGTCCTTCGAGCGGTGCCCTCGATGCGATGGAAGCGTTCGAACATTCGCTTGCGATGCTCCTCCGGGATTCCGACGCCCGTGTCGCGGACACGCAATTCCACTACGCCGTTCACCGGCTTCAATGTGAGGTCAACCTCTCCCTCGAACGTGAACTTCAGGGCGTTGGAGAGAAGATTCAGGACGATCTTCTCCCACATGTCACGATCCACGTACACTGGCTCCGCGAGTGCCTGGCATGCGACCGAAAACCGCAAGCCTGCGTTGTCCATCGCCGAATCGAACGCGCTGGCTAATTCCGATGTGAAGGCGGCCAGGTCAGTGGGCTGATAGGACGCCTGCACGCGTCCAGCTTCCATACGCGAAAAATCCAGGAGGGTATTAACGAGCTTGAGCAATCTGAGCCCGTTGCGCCGCACCGCGTTCAACTGTTCGTGATGTTCCGGGCTCAGTCGCTCACGTGCTTCCGGCAACACTTCCTCGAGGGGACCTAGCATCAGCGTCAGCGGCGTTCGGAACTCATGGCTAACGTTGCTGAAAAACGTCGTCTTGGCGCGATCGAGCTCGGCCAGGGCCTCTGCTCGCCGGCGTTCCCGCTCGTAGGCGCCGGCGCTCACCAGCCCGATCGTGATCTGTTCTGTAATCCTAAAGACGAACTGGCGGTACGCATCGTCAAAGGCCCGGCCGGGACGGATTCCCGCTACGAGGAACCCCAGCACTTCACCGTATTCTCCCAGCCGAATCGGCACCACGCACGCTTCTTTGGGAGGGAATTCCCAATTGGGCACCGGTACGCCCGAAGCGCGGTTCCCGAGTTCGATCAGAACCCCATCCTTCGCCAGCGCAGGGTCGAATCGCCAAAGGTTCTCTCTGTGGCAGTCGATGACCGGCGGACGCAAAGCTTCATCGGTGTCAACGCTGGCGCCTGCCAGGTACGCTTGATGTTCGGAAGATCGATATTCATAGAGAAACGCGAAGGGGAGGCTCAGGCAATTTTCGCCGAGGGTCTCCGCGCTGACGCGCCAAACTTCTTCTTCGGTTCGCGCTCCCGCCGTTCGCGATGCTAAGTCGCGCAGCAAATGCCGGCGTCGATCTTCGAGCACCCGCTCCGTCGTTTCGAGAAGTATGGCCAGCACGCCGCCAGCACGGCCGTTGTCATCCGGAATCGGGCTAACCGAAAGTGCGAAGTAGACCTCTTCGACGTAATTGTGGCGGTTGAGAGGAAATAATTGGTCGGCCAGGGCGCTGAATGGCTGACCCTGTGTCACTACCATGTCGAACATCTGTTTGGTGAATTCCCACACCTCGGGGACCACATCGCGTGCGCTTCGACCGAGCGCCCAGGGGTGCTTTGCCCCCATCGACGGCAGGTAAGCATCGTTGTACAAATTGATGTAGTCTGAGCCCCAACAGATGTTCATCGGATAGGCAGAGTCCAGCACAATCCGCACGCAGGTTCGCAGGGCCTGCGGCCATTGTTCGACCGGACCGAGTGCCGTCGTAGACCAATCGAGCGCGCGCATACGCGTGGCCATCTCGCCACTTCCTGCGAACACCGATTCGATCAAATCCCGTCTGCTAGACTCCATTTTCAAGTGGCCAGTTTTTATTCTGCCAGAGGAAACGAGAGCAAGCAGACCTCCGATTCAAGTGCGACCATCGCTTCGACGGGTTCTCTTTTGCTCTTCAGAACGTAAAGCGGCCGACTAGTTGAATCTGGCGCGCGGTGCCGGCGGTTGTCAGGATTTGGCCGGCGTTAGCGGCGAAATTACCCGCCGCATCCTTGAAGATGGCATCCCCCGCTCCTCCCAGGAGAAACGCACTTTGGGTGTTACTCGGAACGCCGAAATTCGGATGGTTGAAAAGGTTATAAGCTTCCGCCCCAACCGTGATCTTCCGTCGTTCAGCGAGCGCAAACTCTTTGTGGAGCGCGGGGTCAAATTGCGCGAACCAAGGTCCCCGCAGGATGTTTCGTCCGGCATTACCAAACTCACCGGTCGGCGGAACCGCAAAGGCGCTTGGATTAAACCAGCATGACGGAGTACCGACCTTGGCCCCATTTGGACAGCTTCCCGCGTACGGGTTGCCGACCAGGTCTGGACGCTCCGGAATAATCAGCGACTGGATATCGGCATTGTCGAAGTCGAGCACTGGGGTAAATGGGACGCCGCTATGAACGCTCGCCACCGCCGAGACTTGCCAGCCCCGCAGGAGGCGTCCCCGTCCCGGCAGATCGTAACCGGCATTTGCCACGAAGTTATTCCGAATGTCAAAATCCGACGGGCCCCGGCTTCCCTTGCGATCGAAAATGTTCTGAGACGCCGGAGGATCATTCACGGATTCCACCGCGTAATCCACCGAGGCATCGTCGATGGAATGCGCTAATGTGTATGACGCCTGCCAGAAGAGGCTATGCGCATAGTGTTTCGAAACGGATACTTGAAAGGAATTATAGAAGGATTGGGCATCCGTCAAGATGGTTTGCAGAGGTGATGGCAAGTTCGGATTGTAGCGATGGCCTAACGCCGGCTCAAAGGGATTCTCCTCGGCTTCGCGGGTCAGGTGATTGCCGCGCGTGCCGAAATATCCCACGCTGAGGATCATGCCCTGTGCCAGTTCCCGTTCCACGTTCAGGTTATATTGCAGCGCGTACGGAAACTTCGGGTAGTAGGTTGGCGCGAAAGCGTCGAGCGCCTGGGTCTCCACGGCACTCTGTGGGTTTAGAAACTGCGGCAACACGAATTCCTCCAGACCGAAGAACGGCGGTAGAAACCGCTCGAAACCGAATACGAGGGCCGAGAGCTGATCGCGATAGATGCCGAATCCGCTCCGCACCACAGTCTTGCCGTCGCCGAAGACGTTCCAGGCCAAGCCTGCCTGGGGCGAAAACAGATCCAGCGGTGTCCCGGCAAATACCTTGCCGACGATTGGCGCGGGATCCGTCGCCGGGTTTGGAAAAGCTGATTCGCGGCCGAATGCCTCGGTTGGATTGGAGTAGAAATCGTAGCGCAATCCGACGTTTACCGTTAAGCGGCTGTTCACGCGCACAAAGTCCTGCACAAAACCGGAAGCAAAACTCTCACGGTATCCACGATCGGAATTGGCATTAGATGGGTTGACCCCGACGTAAGACAGGGGCAGACCCTTGAGAAAGAATTCGAGCGCAGGATTGTTGCTGGACGCCGGCAACCCGAAGGGAGTCAGGTCCTCAAAGCTATACAATCCGTTGGCACCGAAATCCAGCGCCCCGTTGAGTTGGAGCCTTCGGAATTCGACGCCGAATTTCAGCGTGTGACGGCCAATGGTGCGCGACAGTTGATCCTGAGCCTGGTAAACTGTCGAAAAATCGCCCAAAGGGAGTGCCAGGTAGTTGCCGATCAGGCTCAAACCCGTGACATCGATCGTTCCGAACGGTTGGCCAGATATCAAAGAAGTCGACAGCCCCGGGTGCGTATTATCGATTGAAGAAGATCCAGTTGTGCGGTTGATGCCGAAGCGCAACTCATTGATCCATCCAGACCCCAGTGTCACGCGGTCCTGAACAGTGCCATATTGATTCCGCGCCAGGTGAAAGGCGGGGAATCCTGGAGCATACGTTCCCGGGGGCGTCCCGACGTATGGAACCAGAGCAGAACTGTCGTCTATGGTGTACCGCGCGAATAGCGAATGTGTGTTGGAAAAGTTGTGGTCGATCCGAACCATACCGTGATCCTCACGGGTGGTGCCTTTGTCGGCGGTAATCAGTTCACCGGTGCCATCCCCATTGTCTGGTCCGTTCGAGACGGGCAGCAAATTGAGAAACGGTTGTATCAGAGGATTCATCGGAATGGCGACACAGCCACGCGGGTTGGTGTTGCTGCAGGCCGACGGATTCGCAGCGGATGGTAGGAGACCTTGGTGGGCGAGGGCATCGGGTACCGTCGCAATTGCAGTCGTCGCCTGTACTTGCCGCAATCCCTCATAGTTGACAAAGAAGAACGTGTGATCATGCTTTAGTGGCCCGCCGATTCCAGCGCCGAACTGATTTTGGACGAACTGCGGGATCGGACTGGTGGCCAAATCGAAATAGTTCTTCGAGTCCAGTGACGCACCCCGATACAACTCCCACAAAGAGCCATGGAATTGGTTAGTGCCTGATTTAGTGATCATCTCGATGACGGCGCCGCCATGCCCGCCGTACTCCGCGTTGAAGGTTTGGGTCAAGACGCGCACCTCGGACAGCTCATTCAGGCCGAGAAAAAACCCGGAAGCGCCCGCGGGCGAATAGCCCCAGACCGGATCGGTGGCATCCATACCGTCGATCAGAACGTTCGTCATACTAGGACGTATCCCATTAATTGCCACTTGCCCCGACTTACCGCTCGAAAGCAACGAAGGAGCACTGCTGGGGTTGGGAGCGACTCCGGGCTCCAGCGTAACCGCACTAAACAGATCGCGGTTGTCGAGAGGCAGGTCCGCCAGGCTCTGCTCTGGAACGAGCCCCTCGACGGTGGACGTCGTGCTGTCAATGGCGGCGGCGCTTGCGTTGACCGTGGTTTCCTGCGAAAGGTCGCCGATCGCGAGTTGCGAATTGATCGTTACCTCGGCAGCCGAAGTGAGTTCTACCCCTCCGCGAATCTGCGATTGGAACCCGGGCTTCTCTATGCGGAGAGAATACGTTCCAGTTGGTAAGCCGGCGAAACGGTATTCGCCGGCCGTATCAGTAAGAGCGCTCCGTTTCAATCCAGTGCCTTGGCTGGCAATCGTAATCCTGACCCCGGGGACAACGGCGCCGCTGGGGTCAGTGATGGTGCCGGAAACAGTCGCAAGCTGGGTTTGCGCCCATGCACTTATTGAAAAGAGCGCCGCCAGTACTGCTCCTAGCGTGTAGGGTCGGTGCGATGCGCGGTTCGCGCCTGGAGGCGCCCCAATATAGTTCTTCGTGACCTGGGCCAGCCTTATCATCGACTCAGTTTCGTTTTTCATCATGGCTCGCTCAATAGCGGGCAAATGGTTTAACCCAAAGTTTTCAGGAAGAGTCGCCTTCATCTCTACATCATCCGTCCTCGATGGGCTTCACAGTAATCTCGCTTATGCCGAGTCGCTACTGACCTGCACCCACTTCGGGCGGCCGCGGTGCTTCGCGCTCGCGTTGCAGTCGGGACCGGATGGGGCAGCGAGTGGCCGCTCGATCTGGCCGGACGCGCTCAGCGACTCCGTCAGCGCGGTCTGAATACAGAAAGACGTCAGGCCTGGAACGCTGGTCGACGACACCGCACTTATGAGTATTGTCTGCCCTTCATGGCGGGTCAGTCCGAAGAGCTTCGCCACACACGATAACGAAGTTATCAAAACGCTCGACTCCGGAGATCACCAGAACCACTGTCACGCAGCGCGAGGTTCCGCTAACCGGCGGGATCCGTTATTTCTCGCGCGAAAACGGATTGCAAATTGCAAGCCCATCGATTGCCTGGCCGTCTCGCATGTCTTCCGTATAAAGTGTGTCGGCGCCAGCATGGAGCGCAGCCGCGATGATGAGTGAATCAAAGATTGAATACCCGTATCGTTCGGCAATATGCACGGCTCTCTCGTGGATCTCGACCGTAAGTGGCACGGGCTCAGGACAGAAGACGCGAAGTATGTCAAGGGCGCGGCGAACTTCCTCCCAGCTCTTGTCAAGCTTGCGCCG
>JBEKLB010000058.1:0-20915 GCA_050010415.1 Bryobacteraceae bacterium
GATGCCGCCCTGGCCGTCCTTGAATGCGTGAAGGAGCGAGTACTGCCCGCTCAAACTCAGTTTGAAAATGGTGCCCGCGCCGGTGCCAACGTCATTCCATAAAGGTTTCCATCGCTGGCTTGGAACAACGGGCCGAAAGACTGCGCGTTAGGGCCCAGGCTGTAGACGCTGGTAATGGCGCCCGTACTACGGCTCATGCGGAACACGTCGAAGTTCCCCGTGGTGGGGTCGCCTTCGACGCCGTAGAGGTGCCCGTCCGATGCTTCGGTGAGCGGAGAGGCTAGATAGGAATCCGACTGCAAGAGCCCGAAGCTGCCGCCCGTGGTAACGGCGAAGAGCGATCCGGTATAGCTGCCGTTGCCGGAGTCGTTCTGACCGTACAGAGCTCCGTTACTCGCGGGGTATAGCTGCCCCAGCGGGAAGCCGCCTTGCGTATTCCCGTTGAAGGTGTAGAGGTTCTTAAATGCGCCATTGCTCGTCACTCCGAAGATGGTGTCCACGGTTGTACCTATGAACACGCCAGGCGAAACCTCTGTCAGGGTGGAGTTGGGCTCGTCGCCATCGGTGCCGTCACCAAAAGAGTGGAGGGGTTTGCGCCTGCGCGATAGCAAGCGCACCTGCCAGGATGATTAAAAGTCGTAGCATGTTTATTGGACCGTGAGGTTCTGCCGGTCACGCTGCACAAAGGGGGCGAGGAGGTTAGGCCCGCCGGCGGCGCAAACGCTGAACCAGGAGTCCGACCAGACCCAGGCAAGCCATGAGAGGGAGCGTGCCCGGTTCCGGAGTGGTCGCCATCGACGCTGTGGAGTCAAATTCAGTCACCAGGCCATAACCCAGGCCGTTATTCAGGCCAAAATTCTGATAGCGGGCGATCCCGGTGCCAACGCCTTCGCTGTCCTGATATGCCGCAGTGCTGCCACCCTTTCCGCCGGCGATCGAAATATCCAACAGAAGGTTTCCGAGCGAAGGGTCATATAAAAAAGGAGTGCCCGTGAAGGTCAAGACGCTTGGGGCGCTGCCCTTTAGATTCGCAACCTCGAACACAGTATCGTCGGACCCGATGTTGCCGGCTAAGTCCGTGCTGCTGAGGCTGCCGATGTTAGAACTGATGACCGAGAGACTCAAAGTATAAGTGCCGGCATACAAGCTTCCGGTGAAACCGGCGCCCAGGAAAAAATCGATTCCTGTAATGTTAATCGGCCCGGAGAAATCGCTCGAGGCATACGCCTCCTGATAGTCCGTGCCGGCGTATCCGAAAAATGGCCCTGAGAACGGAAAGTCGTTAGCGCCGTTGTCGTTACCGACGGTGATCGACGAACCTAGAAGAGTACCTATAGAAAGGCAGCCCAGGGAGCAAAACGTAATCAGGGTTCTCTTCATCATCTCGAGCCTCCGAAAACGCATCATAGCATTGATCTATTCCACAGGGATCATCTTTCGGCCTTACGAGGCCTAGGAGGGTACCAGTACCCATGGGGCCTGGGTACCCAATAAAGCGCGTTCATCCGAGTTGCATCCCAAACTTCAAATTTTTGATCTTGGAACCTTCGAACAGCGTGGTTACGGTTCCTCGAATGGTATTGAGCTTCCAGGCTTTGAGCCGTTTGGACGTAACCACGGCGGCCATCACCACGGTGTTACCCTCCACCGTCAGTTTTTCCAGGCCGACGATGCGGAGATCGGCGGCGAAACGCGCTTTGTGCCATTCTTCGATCTGCTCTTTGCCCTTGTAGTCGCTTTGCACGAAACTCACCGAGGCGTCATCGTCGTAAAATGTCATGCACCGAACGATGTCTCTGGCCTCGAATGCTTCCAGATAGGCTCTGGCTTGTGTTTCCAGATCGCTTGCTGTTGCGGGCGTGTCCATCTAAGCTCCGGCCTCCTAATCCAATCGTTTCCGGAAACGCGACGTGCTCAGCAGCAGCATGGCTACGCCGAAAATCAGCATCGCCAGCATCTGCCGCCAAAGTACTTCCACCCCCGTGCCTTTGAGGAACAGGGTACGCACGATTTCCATGAAATAACGCAGCGGGTTCAAGTAAGTACAGTATTGGACCACCAGCGGCATATTGCGGATGGGGAAAGCGAACCCGCTCAGCATGAAGGCCGGTGTGGCGAACATGAACGAAGTCATCATGGCTTGCTGCTGGGTATTCGAAATTGTCGACATCAGCAGCCCCGCGCCCAGCGTCGTGAACAGAAATAAAATCACGCACAACAGCAGGAGCAGGGGATTGCCGCGGAACGGGATCTTGAAAACCAGCAGCGCGCCCGCAACCACCAGCCCCATGTCGACCAGCCCGATGAAGGCCGCGGGAAGCGTCTTGCCCAGTATGAGTTCGATAGGGCGAATGGGCGTCACCATCAACTGTTCCATGGTGCCCAACTCCCGCTCGCGCACGATACCCATGGCCGTTAACATCACGGTCACCAGCATGATGATGTTTACGATCACACCGGGAACGAAATAGTTTCGGCTGAGCAGATCGGCATTGAACCATACGCGCGTCTCCACGTTTAAGCGGGGAGTTTTCAAGCTGGTGCTGCCCGAACTCCCGGCCAGCGTCAGCAACAAATTGCCTTGCTGTTTGCGCACGATGGGCGTTGCATAGGCCGCCACAATCTGCTGGGAGTAACCGGAAATCAGCGAAGCCGTGTTCGAATTGGTCCCGTCCACCAGCAATTGCACATTGGCTGGGCGGCCGCGCTGCAACGCTTCCGCAAAGCCCGGCAATACACGCAGGACGGCATGCGTGGCACCGCGTTGTAGCAGATTTTCCGCGTCCACTTCGTTGGTTGGCAAGGCAATAATGTGGAACCTGGTGGATCCCTGAAATCCCGCCAGCAAGTTCCTGCTCTCCGGGGTGTGGTCTTCATCCATCCAACCCATCCGGATATTGTCTACGTCCAGGTTGACGGCGTAGCCGAAGATGAACAATTGCAACAGCGGTGGTATGAAAACGGCCAGCCGCCTCCGCCTGCTGCGCAGCAACTGGGTGAATTCTTTACGGATAATCTGTGCGATGCGTTCCCACATGGTTTTATGTCAGCTTTTGGCTGAGTCTCCAGGTTGCCAGACAAAACACACCGATCATGAAACAAGTCAGCAGGAGAACCTCGCCCCACAACACTTCGAGACCCACGCCCTTCAGGAAGATTCCGCGCAGAATGGTCACGAAATAACGCGCCGGCACGATATGCGTAATCCACTGCACCACCTTCGGCATGCTGTCGATGTAATAGATAAATCCGGACAACAGGAAGGATGGCAGGAAGGTGGTAACCACGCCCACCTGATACGCCACCAGTTGCGTCTTGGCCATAGCGGAAACCAGGATGCCCCAGAAAAACACGCCGCACAGGAACAGGCAGGTGGTAAACGCCAGCAGTATCACGCTGCCCCGGAACGGCACGTCGAACACGAAGATTCCCACCAGAACGGCGATCGTGGCATCCACCGCGCCCACCACGAAGAAGCCCAGCATCTTAGCCAGCACCAGTTCGGCCGGCCGCACGGGCGTGGAGAGGAGCTGTTCCATGGTGCCCATTTCCCACTCCCGCGCGATGGTCAGAGAAGCCAGCATTCCCGCGATCACCACCAGGATGACCGCCACCAATCCGGGAACTACAAAGTTCTTCGATTCGAGCGAGCTGTTGTACCAGATGCGCACCTGAAAATCGATCGGCACCGGCAAAGTCCTGCCGGCATGCCGGCTGAGCGCCACCGCCCTTAGTTGGTTGCCATAGCCTTCCACCAGTGCGTTCACGTAAGAAAGCGCAATGGACGCGGTGTTGGAATCGCTGCCGTCCAACAGGATTTGAAAGGGCGCGTTTTGTCCCGTGGCCAGGTGTTTCGCAAAATCCCGAGGCACAATCAGGCCCACCAGAATACGGTCCCGGTCGATCCCGCGCTCCACAGCCCGCGTGCTGCCCACGAAGCCCTCCACTTCGAAATACCGCGAGCCCTGAAACTGGCGGATCAGTTCGCGGCTGGCCGAAGTCTGATCCGCATCGTATACCAGAGTGGAGATCCGGTCCACGTCCAGACTGAGCGCGGAGCCGAACAGCAACAGCATCACCAGCGGCTGCACCAGCGCCAGCCCCAAGCTGCGCGGGTCGCGCGAGATGTGACGCAGTTCCTTTCTGAATATCGCGCCAATGCGCTGTAGTTTCATGCGCTGCTCCGTGCCTGATGCTCAATGAGCGCCACGAACACGTCTTCCATGGAAGGCGGAATGCGCTCCAGCCTGCGGATGTCGATATTGTTCGCTGCCATCAATTCGCGAATCCGTATCGTGGCGCGCTCCGCGTTTTGCACCGCCACGTGCAGCCCGCCGCCGAAGACCGCCACGTCGTCTATTTCAGGCTGGTTTTCCAGAGCCCGCATGCTCGCGAGCGGATCGGAGCTGTCCAGTTGGAGCAAAGTGCGCGCGCTCAACTCGTCCTTGAGCGCCGCCGGGGTTCCGGCCGCGATGATGCGGCCGCCGTTAATGAGCGCCAAGCGATGGCAATACTCGGCCTCATCCATGTAGTGCGTAGTGACGAAAATGGTCTGGCCCGCTTCGGAGAGATCGTAGATCAAATCCCAAAACGCGCGGCGCGCAATGGGGTCTACGCCCGACGTGGGCTCGTCCAGAAACAGGATGGGCGGCTCATGCAAAATGGCGCAGCCCAGAGCCAGGCGCTGCTTCCAGCCTCCCGGCAGCAGGCGGGTGGTCGTCTTGCTGCGTTCTTCCAGGTCCGCCATCCGCAGCACGTATTGCTTGCGCTCCGCGCGCCGCTTCTTAGGCACACCATAAATGCCGCTGAAAAAATCGATGTTTTGCTCGACGGTCAGATCGTCATACAGGGAGAACTTCTGCGACATGTATCCGATGTGCCGGCGAATTTCTTCCGGGTGCGTGGATACGTCGAAGCCGCCCACCTGAGCGCGGCCCGAAGTGGGGCTCAGCAGCCCGCAAAGAATGCGGATGACGGTGGACTTGCCCGCGCCATTGGGGCCCAGGAAGCCGAATACCTCGCCTACTTTCACGCTGATGGAGACATGGTTCACGGCCACGAAATCTCCGAACGTTTTTACCAGGTCGTCGATCTCCACAGCCCAGACGCCGTCTTTTTGAGGCTGCTGCTGCTGCCGCTGCTGCTGCTGGGTCAAGCGGCGTCCGGCCTTTCCTCTTTGCGGATGGTGGCAATGAAAACGTCTTCGAGCGACGGCGTAATTGGACGGAAGGTAACCGGACCCACGGTCTGCTGTAGCACCGCAGGAGAAGTCTTGCCGGGTGCGATCAGCACGTGCAGCGAGTCGCCCGAAGTTTCCGCGCTGAGCACGCCCTGGCAGGTCCGCAACTTCTCGCGCAAGGCGCGCAGGTTGGGTGCTTCACTCAAGTTAGAAGCTTCACTCAGGTTAGAAGCTTCAATGGCGTAGCAAACTTCGCTGCCCCGCATCACGTCCGGCGATTCACAGCGGATCAGGCGTCCCTTATACATCAGGCCCACGCGATTGCAACGCTCAGCTTCGTCCAGGTACGCGGTGGTCACAAGAATGGTGATGCCGTCTTTCACCAGTTGATAGAGGATGGCCCAGAAATCGCGCCGCGATACGGGATCCACGCCGTTGGTCGGTTCGTCGAGAAACAGGATCTGCGGACGATGCAGCAGCGTGCACATCAGGCCCAGCTTCTGCTTCATGCCGCCGGAAAGTTTGCCGGCCTGCCGCTTGCGGAAAGGCTCCATGCGAGTCATGCGCAGCAGCTCCGGCAGCAGCCGCTCGCGCTCCTTGCGCGAGATGCCGAACAGGTCCCCGTAGAACCCCATGTTCTCGTCCACGGTCAGGTCCACATAGAGCCCGAACCGCTGCGCCATATAGCCGATTCGGTCCTTCACCTCACCCGGATTCTTAGCCACGTTGTGGCCGGCCACCCAGGCCTCGCCGCCGCTGGGATCCATCAGTCCGCACAGCATCCGCAGCGTGGTAGTCTTTCCTGCGCCGTCGGGGCCCACCAGGCCGAAAATCTCGCCTCGGCCGATCTCGAGATTCAGATGATCCACGGCCGTGAGAGCGCCGAAGCGCTTGGTCAGGTCTCGCAGCTGGATCACGGCATCCATTATTTGGCTTGTATTTCGGCGTCCGCCGGCATATTCGATTTCAGTTCATGCAGCGGATTATCGATGTCGATCTTGATGCGATAAACCAGCTTTACGCGCTCCTCGGTACTCTGAATCTGCTTGGGCGTGAACTCGGCTTCCGAAGAAATGAAGGAGACGCGTCCGTTGTAGATTTTCCCCGGATAAGAATCCGTGGTCACTTTGACGCTGGAGCCCAGTTTCACCCGGCCCAAATCGGTCTCTCCAACATAGGCCCGCAGCCAGGGATGATCGATGTCGCCGATGGTCACCACCGATGTTCCGGGCGCCAAAACCTCGCCCACGTCGGCGGCCTTTACCAGCACGATGCCGGAGATGGGAGCTATCGCAATGGTATCGGAGAGCTGCGAATCGATCAGCACGATCTGCGCCTTGGCGCGGGCGATATCGCCCTGCCGCGCTACGATATCCTGCTCGCGGCGCTGCAACTCGAGCGAGTTTGCTTCGCCCATTTTCAGCGATGCGCGGGCCTTCGATTCCTGAGCCGCGGCACTCTCAATCTCTTCACTGCGGTTCCCGGCATTCACCAGCGCGGAGTGTTCTTTGGCCTGCATGAGGTTGGCTGTGGCCGCATCCATCCCCTTACGATACTGATCGTATTGAGCTTTGGAAATGTCGTCGCTTTTGATCAGCGTCTGCGCGCGGTCCCAATCCTTCTTGGCGCCGTCGTACTCGGCCTGGGCGGAATCCACGGAGGCCTGGGCCTGCCGAACTTCCTCCGGCCGCGATCCGTTTTTCATCTCCAGCAAATGCGATTGAGCCGAACTGAGGTCGCTTCGCCGTGCGTCCAGATCGGCCGCCATGGTGCTCCTCTGCCATTCGGCGGAACTACGCGATTCGGCCAACTGCGCCTCGGCGGTTTGTAGCGTCGCTACTTGCGACTCGCGCTGCTGCACCAACTGATCGCGATCCAGGCGCGCCACAACCATGCCTTTCTTCACCGTTTCGCCCTCGTCCACGTTGCGTTCAATCAAACGCCCCGCGGTCTTGAAAGCGATATCCACTTCGGTGAGCTCAATGTTGCCCGACACCAGGATGCGATCCGTCACCGCGGGGTGATAGTTCCTGTAGACCATTACGCCGGCCGTTGCTATACCCGCGATAAGGATGAGGGCGATAATGACTTTTTTCATAAGAACGTGGGATCTCCGTAAACTATTGGATCAGCCGGCGTATGGTGCCCATGGCTTCGCCCAGGTCGACGCGCGCCAGGTTGTAATTGAAAAGCGCAAGAATCTGGTTGTCGCGAGCGTGCTCCAGTTGCGTCTGCGCGTCGGTTACTTCCAGGCCGTTGGTCACTCCCGCCTCATAGCGCCGGCGTGCCTGGGCTAGTTCGTTATCGGCCAGTTCCAGGCCCTCCTGAGCTACGGCTACTTGTTTTTCGGCCGAATGAAGGCTATCGAGCGACGTTCGCACGTCCAGTTCAATCTGCTGCTTCAGATCGTTGGTGCGTATTTGCTCCCCACGATAACGCGAGGATTCTTCCACACGCTGCGCGTCCATGCGTCCGCCATCGTAGAACTGAAACTTCAGGGTGGCGCCGAAGTCGCGGGTGGGTATAATCGCCACGTCGCTTTGACCGATGGTTCCGTAATCGCCCCAGGTGAAAAAAGTCGGCAGACGCTGCCACTTCGCTGCGCTGGCCTGCAACCGCACGCTATCTTCTTGCGCCTGCTGCGCCTTGTAATCCTCTCGATTCTTGAAAGCTTCCGCCTTGGCCTGCTCGATGGTCATCGATTCTACCGGCGTGTACACCAGCTTGTCCGTGAGTTGAACTTCCGTATCCAGCCGTAACCCGATGGTCCGCAGCAATTGCAGATGCGTTTTGGTCCGGTTATTTTCGGCATCGAGAAGGTGCTGCGTTTGATCGGACAGCTTCACTCTCTGGCGGGTAACATCGATGCCGGTGCCGGTGCCGGAATTCTTTTCGTTTTCCGCCTGCGTCACCAGCGCCTTGGCAAGCACCACGTCGGCGGTGGCCGCCTCGACATCCGCGTCGGCGTGCAGCGCCGCCACATACGCCTTGGCCACCAGCGCGGAAACTTCATTGGTGGCGTGCTCACGTTCGGCTTCCGATGCATGAACCGCTTTGCGCGCCGCCTGCCAACGCCGGATGGCGCTGAAATCGAAAACGGTTTGAGTCGCGTTGGCCCGAATATCGGTGATCGGGTACGGTCCCGCGATGTTGGGAAGGTGGAAATTAAACGGCAGCTTCACGGTATTGGACCCGAGCGCCGCCAGACTGCGGATCTGGCTGGTTTCCGACAAATAGCCGCCCACGTTCGGCAGCAGCGCGGATCGAACCTCGGCGGATTGGGCTTTGGTCTGGCGCACCACCTCTTGCTGTTCCTGGATGCTATAGTTGCCATCCGGCGAAATCGCCAGTTCCACCGCGCGCTTCAAACTAAGCGCCAACGGCTGGCCGGACGGAGCCGGGTCCTGGTCCGCCCCCCATACGAGCGGGGCCAACAACAACAAAAGGGGCAGCTTCGTTCCGTGCATCATTTCTCCTGTCCCACCGCACTGGACACCTGTCCAACACCGGACACGGGCGCCTCGACAACCGGAGCGCGGAACGCCGCGTCCAAAAAATTCACGAGGCGGCTCACCGTCAATTCGGCGTCGGCTGCCTCCCGGAGGTGTCCATGAACGACGTCCCAGTCGCTCGTGCCTCGCAGAGCGAGCGCGACGGATCCCATGGCGAAGTGTACGCGCGAGTACAGTTCGTCATGAGGCAGGTCGGGTAATGCTCGCTCCAGGGCCGTGGCAAAGCGGATGAGCAGCGGGACGAAATGCTTCGCGATCATGCGAGGCATCAGGTCGCTCTCGGCATATAAACGTCCCACCAGCCTGCGGAACAATTGGCCGCCTCGCGCCGGATCCTTTGCGGCCAGGAACGCGGGCGTGATGAATGCTTCGATCACTTTCTTCAATTCAAGGGGACCGTCGCCAGCTTCCTGTTCCAAGAGTTCCAACAACCGCAACCTTTCTTCGTTGGCGGGAATAGCGCGCCGGAGAAACACCTCCTCCAGAAGAGCTTCTTTAGAATCAAAGTGATAGTGAACAGAAGCCAGGTTGACGTCAGCCTCGGCAATGATGGCGCGAAGGGACGTGGCGGAGTAACCGCGCTCGGCAAAGAGCCGTTCGGCGGTATCCAGAATGCGCTCTTTTGTGCGGGGAGGTATCACAAGCGTAGGGATGACTCTGACGAATGTTTAGATTATACGCCTGACTGTCGAGTCGTCAACCAGGACCAGTGTAATCTCGGGTACTTCTCGGTACTACGTACTACTTGGAAACCCGCCGTGTCATTTCACGGGTCCAGAGGCGATCAAATATCTCACCCGGGAGATAACGCCGCAGGTTCAGTAGGAATCTTGCACGCCGTCCGACCACATAGCGGATGCGTGGGCTCTTCGCCTCTAGAATTTGTAGCACAACTTCGGCCACGTCGGCGGGAACGAGGACCGCGGATTCGGCCTCGTGATCCGTAATTTGCTCCAGCTTCTGAAACCAATTGCGGTACGGGCTGTCGACCGAGGAAGCTCCGCGAGCGATGTGCCGATTTTTTTCCCAAAGCTCGGTGCGAACAAATCCCGGTTCCACCAGGCTGACCTCGACTCCGAGCGGCGCCACTTCCTGGAGCAGGCACTCGGCGAAGCCTTCCAGTGCGAATTTACTCGAACAGTAGGCGGAACTGCTGGGTGAACCCATTCTGCCGGCTGACGAACTGAGCATGATGATGCGCCCCCGATGGGCTTGCCGCAGCAGGGGCAGCACGGCGCGCGTCACGGCCATGGCGCCGAACACATTGGTCTCGAAAACATCCCGCATTTCCCGCTCGGATATGTCTTCGAAATAGCCCCTGAGAATACCGCCGGCGTTGTTAACCAAGCCATATAAGCCTTCCGACCGGCTGGCAATTGCGCTGACCGCTTCCCGAATGCTGGCGGAGTCCGTGATATCGAGCTGCAGCACGTCCAGTTTCACGTTCTGCCGGGCGGCCGCCGCATCGAGAGCAGCGCGCCGCTCCAGATTGCGCATCGTCGCGTAAACGCCGTAGCCATGCTGGGCGAGAAAAACGGCGATCTCGAGACCGATGCCTGACGATGCTCCCGTAACCAGAACTGAGCCTTTACTCACCGGGGGCGACGCTCCGCAAGCTGGCTCTGAATGGCCCGCAAAGAATCACGGTTCAAGCGGTAGGGCAGGATCATGAGTGTTGCCGCCAGCAGCAGGCAGCCGGGAATAATGCCATAAGACAAGCCAATGTAAGGCGCGGCCGCGGAAGCCTGGGGCGAAGCCGCCGGCGACAGATGTCGAAAGAAACCGAGCAGCAGGCCGGCCAGGAGAAGCGCTCCACCGGACGCCACCTTTTCTCCCAGATTGAGAATCCCGAAGTAGATGCCTTCCCGGCGGAGACCGGTGTGGAATTCGTCTTCATCGGCCAGATCCGCCACCATGGAAGCTGGAATCACCCAAACTGCGCTCGCGATCACTCCCGCCACGAAATGTCCCAGGATCAGGGGGAGTGCGTTTCCCGTTCCGAACAGCCGGCCTTCGCCCACCAGCAAAGTAGCGGCGCATAGCAGCGTGGCGGTGCCGAGCGTGGCGGCGATCGAAAGCGTGCGTTTCTCGGTCCGTTTCGCCAGCGCCATCCAGAAGAAAACGCCGGCCAGGGCGCCCAGGTAGAAACCGACCTGGATCTGGCTGAGCGCGGCGCCGGCGTGGATGCGCGCGTACCAGGTGAAGTATTGAATGGCGAGGCTGGCGTTCAACACCACGGCCAGGTAAAACACCACGAAGTAAAACCAAACGGCGCGAAACGTCGCGTTGCGCATGGTGAGCGCGAAGCCGGTGAAAAAATGCGCAGCTGGCCGGGACTTGCTTTCCGCTTCCCCGCTACTCCGGTGACCAAGCGTCCCGAGCGTGCCGAGCACGGCGCTCAACGACATCAGCAATCCGAACAAAAGCCCCATGCGCGGGTAGCTGGAGTAGTCGAGTTTTGGATCCGCGCCGCCGGCCTTGGAGCTCAAGACCAGGAACGAGAACCCGGCCGCCGCGAGAGCACCCACCAGCCCGAAGAGCGCGCGAATGGCGAAGACCACAGTGCGCTGGTCATAATCCGAGCTGAGTTCGGCGCCCAGGCTCAGATACGGGATCCGGTAGAGCGCGCCCGTCACCCGTACAGCCACCCAGAACGCCACAAGCCAGAGGAAAAGGCCGGTGTGGCTGAGGCTCTTCGGTGGACTGAACAACAGGTAAAAGCAGGGACCCAGTGCGATACCCGCAGGGAGCATGTAGGAATGCCTGCGTCCCAGCCAGTGACGGCTGACATCGGAGCGATAACCGATGTAGGGGTCAAGGAAAGCGTCCAGCACCAGTCCACCGGCCACGGCCATTCCGACCAGCGAGGCGGGCAGGCCCAACACGGTGTTGTAGAAAAACAGGGTGAAGAGTCCGAAAAGCACCATGCAAATGGTGACGGGCATTTCTCCGATGGCATAAAACACCTTCACCGCCAAGCTGCTCACACGCGCGGGCGTCTGGACGGAAGATGTGACGGCGCTGCTCATCCCGGTTTAGGATTAGCCTAACTGGAGATCCTCCACAAGTCTAGTGGCATATGCGGTGATCAGTCCTAGCAATCCGGTTGTCGGATGCCCCCGAAATCGACCGTCCGAAACACAGGCGCGGAGGTGTAAATCAGTCGTTTGCCTTAGCCCAAATAATCTTGCCATGGACTAAGTTCTTGAATGAAAACGAGCGTCTCATGGGTACCAGTACGGCCCTAACCTGCAGTGTGATCGTCAGTGCGAAGTTCCGTTGTATACTGAGCGGGTCTTATTCTTAACTTATAGAAAGTGCTGGGCCGAGCCAATTCTGCAACTTCCCATGAATCGATTTCGTCCGCGTTTGGCTGACATTCCAGCTTTCGCAATTCTGCTGCTTTTCGTGTTAACACCAGCGGTGTACGCGCAGGTGAGCTACACGGTCACGGGGACTTTGAGCCTCCAGAGTGGCACCGATCCTTTTAAGTTGGCTGGGGCGCAGGTGACGGCCACAACCAGCATCAGCCAAACCGCCGCGCCTTCCAGCAGTTCCGTCAGCAGCCATTCCTCAAGCAATACCTACACTGGGCCGCCGGTGTCATTGACAGTAGGGACGTTAGGCACTTTGAGTTGTTCGGCCGCCGTAACTGTCGCGCTGACGGACAACGTTGGCGCTCCTGACACAATCGATATCGAAAACTGCACCGTTGGAAGCCTTGCTACGCTGACAGCCGCCGTCACCATCCCTACCGGCGCCATGATTAGCAACGTACCGGCGTCCATTCCTTCGACGGGGATAACAGGGCAAGTGACGGCCCAACTGACGGGCAAACCCGCAACCGTCTTTTCTCTCACCGGCGCAACGATCGTGGCCTCTGGTACCCCGCCGCCGACCGTAAATCCCAGCCCGATCTCGTGGACGCCAACGGCTGTTCAGGGATCCACCACTTCCCTACAGCAGCCAGTCAATTTCACGACATCCGTTCCGTCCGCGGAGGTCTCGTTTACGACCAGCGCTTCGGGGGGCAGTTGGCTGACCGTTTCACCCGCCGCCGCGGACACAGCGTCCACCGTAACCATCACTGCAAATCCGGCTAACCTTACCGCCGGTGTTTATAGCGGCACGGTTCTGTTGAGTTATGGGAACAGCGGAGTGGCCGCCACGCAAATTCCCGTGACGTTCACCATCACCGGCGGCACTGTGACGCTCACCGCCACTCCCACCGCGTTGGCTTTCAATTACGCGCCCGGCGCCGCCGCGCCCGCTTCCCAGACCTTGTCGATTACCGCGCCGAGCGCCACCCAGGTGAACGCAGCCGTCAGCTCCGGAAGCTCCTGGCTCAGTGTTACGCCGGGCAACGGCACCACGCCAGCCACTTTCGCGGTTTCGGTGAACACAGCAGGCCTTACATCGGGAACGCTGAGCGGCAATATTCAAATAACGTCTTCCGGCGGCAGCCCGTTGAGCATTCCGGTGACGTTGAATGTCACTTCGACCGTTTTGACCGTTCCATCCACCACTTTGACCTTCAACGCCACGGTTGGTGGAAGCACTCCCGCGGCGCAATCGGTCAGCATTTCGGGCACCTCGGGAATCTCGTTTACGACTTCGACTACTTCTTCCGGCGGAGCTAACTGGCTCGCGGCGACGCCCAGTGGCACCGTGCCGTCCTCCATCAGCGTGTCGATCAATACTTCCGCTCTCTCCGGTCTCGCGGCCGGCCACTACAGCGGTACGGTGACGGTGACTTCGTCTGGGGCGGGGGGAAGCCCAGCCACCATTCCGGTAACGCTGGTAGTGGCAGCCCCCACGCTGACGGCCACGCCAGCGACGCTCAGCTTTAGCTACTCAATCGGCAGCAGCACGCAACCCGCGCCACAATCCATCAACCTTGTCGATGCAGCCAAGATCAACTTCACCGCTTCCGCCGCAACCACCTTGGGCGGTTCGTGGCTTTCGGTAACTCCTGGCGCGGGCGCCGCATCCGGCGCGCTCACGGTCTCAGTGAACACCAAGGGTTTGACTGCGAACGTTTACAACGGCACCATTACCATCGCGGCATCTGGAACCAACGCCGGTGCGACTTCTGGAACAACCCCGCTGGTCATCAATGTCACTCTGCAATCTATCGAACCGGCCGTCTCGGGAATCGTCAGTGCGGCAAGTTATGAGAGCGCCGGGTTTGCGCCAGGGACTATCGTCACGGTCTTCGGTAACCTGCTAGGACCTCAAACCGGGGCCGTTTTCAGCGTGAATTCAAACGGCAGCATCGACACTACTCTGGGCGGGACCACCGTCAAGGTAGAGGGCATTCCGGCCATTCCTCTTTTTGCTCAGAATGGCCAAGTCAATATGATTTTGCCGTATAGCTTGAACACCACGGGCGAAGCCTACGTGGAAGTGACATACAACAACGCGACTTCGGTGCAATTCAACATCCCCCTGGCGCCGGCCGCCGTTCAGATCTTTACGGCGGATGCCAGTGGCAGCGGGCCTGGATCGATCTTAAACCAGGATTTCTCGATCAATTCCGCCTCCAATCCGGCGGCCGCGGGTTCCGTCGTGATGGTCTACGGTACGGGCGGAGGCGCGGTCAATCCGGTGGTGAACGCGGGCAGCGTTGCCGGAGCAACGCTCTCGTGGATCACTTCGCAATATTCGGCCACCGTGAATGGCGAAGCCGCCACCGTGCTTTACGCCGGGTCGGCTCCGGGTCTGGTGTACGGTGTTTATCAATTCAACGTTCAATTGCCCGCGGATGCCCAATCGGGCTCAGCCAAAATTGTTTTGAAAGTCGGCAATAGCACCAGCCAGCAGGATGTAACGGTGTTCGTGAAATAGGTGGCAAAGTTTGTTGAGGATAAAGTTTGTTGCTCGTACCGGTACGCGCCGGTTCTGGGGTACGCTCCTCATCGCTTTTTTAGAGGCTTATTTTAATTACAGGAAGAAGTGCTGCTTGGGCAGGCCAATACAATTGTCATGAACCGACTTCATCTGCGTCTGTCACACACGCCAGTCATCGCAATTTTACTGCTTCTGGTTTTTTCCCCGGTGGTTTTCGCCCAATGCCCCTCACCCCTTCCCGCAGGTGATGTGTGCTACGCGGTCACGGGGACTTTGGTCCTGGTGAGTGGCCAAGATCCGCTCATGCTAGCTGGGCAGACGGTGACGTCGGTCGCTGCGTTGAGCCAAACGGTGAAGCCGACAAGCACGACGACGACGAGCACCTCCTCGGTCAATGTGTATGGTGGCGAGTCGGTCGGAGTGACCTTGTCGGTGGATGGCGGCCCGTTGCTCTGCACCAGTGCGGTTACCCTGACGGACAACGTCCCTGTCTCCGGTGCAGCTCCGGATTCAATTGAGATCGCCTGCAGCATCCTGGGCGCAAACCTTATAGCCACCGCAACTCTCCCCTCTGCCGGGTCTCTGATTACGGCCGTACCGTCCGCAATTCCGTCCACGCCCGTCACGGGGACAGTGTTTTACTATTTGGGTGGTGGTGGTACCGGAACCACCCTCAGCTTCGCCCCGGGCGCAACTCTCGTAGGCGTGGGCCCCGTCTCTCCGATTCCCCCCACTCCACCGCCCTCCGTAACTCCCAGCCCCACCGGCTGGACGCCATCGGCGGTACAGGGCTCGACAACATCGTTGTCTCAGCCGGTTACGTTCACCACGTCCGTTGCTGGCGCCGCGGACTCGTTCACTACCAGCGCTTCCACCACGTCCGGTGGCAACTGGCTATCGGTGACACCCGCCGCAGCGAACACAACATCCACTGCGTTCAGCATCACTGCGAATCCCAGCGGCCTCGGCGCCGGCGTCTATAACGGAACCGTGACTTTGAATTATGGGAACAGCGGACTGGCGTCTACATCGATTCCGGTCACCTTCACGATTCTGCCGCAACTGAGCGGCCCGGCATCGATGACTTTCGATTACACCATCGGCACCACGGCCCCCGCGACCCAGCAGTTGAACATAACGACCACTCCGGCCAGTTCCACCAGCGTGAGCGCGGCCGTCACTTCAGGGAATTCCTGGCTCCGCATCGCGCCGCCCACCAGCGGCACCACACCGGCCAGTTTCACTATTTCGGTTAACCCTACCGGGTTAACGGCGCAGACTTATAACGGCAACATCCAAATCACTGAAGCCGGCGCGAGCAATAGCCCATTCAATGTCCCCGTGAGCTTGGTGGTTACTGGATCTACGTTGACGGTGCCTTCTGGCACTTTGACGTTCAATTACGTCATCGGCTCAAGCACGCCCGCGGCGCAAAACGTGAACATTTCAGGCACCACCGGGGTTAACTTTACGACCTCGACGGGTGCGGCGTCTGCCTGGCTCTCGGCAACGCCCAGCGGCACTGTCCCGTCGTCCATCAGCGTGTCGCTCAATGCAGCCGGCCTGTCCGCTCTGTCTGCCGGCCAGCACACCGGCATGGTGACGGTTACTTCAGAGGGAGTTACTGGAAGTCCCGCAGGCATTCCGGTGACGCTCAATGTGACCGGACCTTCCTTGACGGCTACTCCATCGCAGCTCAATTTCAGCTACCAATACGGCAGCGGCACGCAGCCCGCGTCGCAGCCGATCAATGTTGGCGATCCTTCGAGCGTGTCCTACACCGCAACCGCGGCCACCACATCGGGAGGCTCATGGCTTTCGGTAAGCCCCGGTTCGGGCACGGCATCCGGTTCCCCCAATGTCTCGGTGAATGCGGCGGGCCTCGCTCCCGGCACCTACGCGGGAACCATTACCGTCGCGGCCACGGGCGCCACGTCGCAAGTGGTCAATGTAACGCTGGTCGTCGCTCAAGTTACGGTGAGCACCACGTCCCTCAACTTTGCCTATCAGATTGGAAGCGGCGTGCCGGCTGCGCAAACCGTCACTATCGGAGGCACTCCCGGGCTGAACATCACCGCAGTCCCCGGAACGACATCGGGAGGCTCGTGGCTTTCGGCCACGCCCACCGCTCCAGGAACCATACCCGGCTCCGTCAGCATTTCCGTGAATACCGGCGTTTTGACCGCGAACACTTACAACGGGACGGTAACCATTTCGGCGCCAGGGGCTGCGTCGCAGGTGGTCAGCGTTACGTTGGTGGTTTCCAACATGCCGACGATTTCGGCTAGCCCCTCTTTGCTCACCTTCAATTACACACTGGGTGGAACAGCACCAGGGGCACAGATGGTGACGGTAGGAGGCAGTTCCGGACTGGCCATCAGCGCTTCTGCCGCGACCAATCCTTCGGGAGGTTCGTGGCTCTCGGCCACTCCCGTGAGTCCCGCAACTACGCCTGGGTCCGTCAGCGTTTCTGTGAATATAACGAGTCTCACGGCAAACACTTACACTGGGACGGTCACCATCTCCGCCCCCGGAGCCACCTCGCAGACGGTCAACGTGACGTTGGTGGTCTCCTCGACGGTCACTGCCACGCCTTCTCCACTCAGCTTTAATTACACGCTGGGTAACACGACGCAACCCGCGGCGCAACAGCTCACCATCGGTGGAACTGCCACCAGCTTCACTGCGACGGCCGCAACAGTTCCGTCCGGCGGTTCGTGGCTATCGGTTACGCCGTCAGGGACCATACCAGGTTCCGCCAGCGTTTCGGTAAACACAACCGGCCTCGCCGCGAACACCTATAACGGCACTATCACCATCTCGGCACCGGGAGCCGTCTCTTCAGTGGTTGTGAATGTGTCATTGGTGGTGTCTCCGACGGTCACCGCCACGCCTTCTTCACTTAGCTTTACGTATGCGCTCGGCAGCACCACGCAACCCGCGGCGCAACAGATCACCATTGGCGGAACGGCTACCAGCTTCACCGCGACGGCCGCGACCACTCCCTCCGGTGGTTCGTGGCTGTCGGTTACTCCTTCGGGCGCGGTGCCAGGCACGGCCAGCGTATCTGTGAATACAGCGGGGCTAACCGCGAACACCTATAGCGGTACCATCACCGTCGCGGCTCCGGGAGCTACATCGCAAACGGTGAATGTCACGTTGGTGGTGGCAGGTAACCTCACTGCCGCGCCTTCTTCGCTTACTTTCAATTACTCAATCGGAGGCACTGCACCGGCTGCCCAAGCGATCGCTATCGGAGGCACCACGGGGCTGGCATTTACGGCGACGGCGGCAACCAATCCAACCGGCGGCACGTGGCTGTCAGTCACCCCCTCGGGCACGGTATCCGGCACCAGCTCCGTCAGCGTTGCGGCGAATATAACGGGGCTCACGGCGAACACCTACACCGGGACCGTCACCATCGCGGCCGCCGGAGCCGCATCGCAAACGGTTACCGTCACACTGGTGGTCTCCAGTGCGACGTCGCTCACGGCCAATCCTGCCGCGCTGACCTTCGCGTATCAGGCGGGAGGCACCGCGCCGGCTGCGCAGACCATTAGCATCACGGGCGCTTCCGGGGCTGCCTTCACCGCTACAGTTGCAGCCGGAGCGCCCTGGCTCTCGGCGGCGCTGGGTGCGGGCACTTCACCGGGCTCCGTGAGTGTCTCTATCATCACCACGGGACTAAAAGCGCAAATCTACCACGGCACGATAACGATAACCTCCAGCGGCGCTTCCAACAGTCCGCTGTCCATCCCCGTCACGCTTACGGTCAACAACGTAATGACCCTGAGCACCTCCGCGCTCAATTTCACCGCGATCGCCGGCGGCGCAGCTCCCGCCGACCAGACCGTGAACGTTACCACTACTTTCCCCGGCCCGGTGTCCATCACTTATGGGGGCGGTGCGTGGCTCTCAGCAGGCGTAAACCCGGCAATCACTCCTGCTGCGATCACTGTGGCGGCAAATCCAAGTGGTCTGAAGCCAGGAATCTACATTGGGTCGATCACGGTTACGTCCCCAGGCGCCTACAATATTCCGCAGACCATCCTCATCACCTTCACCGTTTCAACCGGCATCTCAGCATCGCCGGGCAGCTTCAACTTCGCTTACACGATTGGCGGCGCAAATCCGGCTCCGACGTCCATCAACGTCACTTCCTCGGAGCCCGTCACCATCTCGTCGACGGCCCAGGGTGGGACATGGCTCACGTCATCCAGTTCAGGCGGTAGTACACCAGCCACAGTCACAGTGGCCATCAACGGCACGGGATTGTCATTTGGTACTTACAAAGCGACCATTAACATCGTCAGCGCGGCGGCAAGTAATTCGCCGCTGGCTATACCCGTCACTTTGGTGGTTTCCACGCCATCGCCCTTCAGCTTGAGCCCCTCCAGCCTGACCTTCATCACGCAGGCCGGCGCGGCCAATCCAGCTAGCCAGTCCATCAATCTTACGAGCAGTTCGCCCGAGACCTTCGGCGTTACTTCGTCGCCCGGTTGGCTAACCGTCTCCACGGCATCCTACAAGAGCCCAGCCACGCTGGTTGCAACTGTCAATACCAAGGGGATGACTGCCGGATCGTATCAAGGCCTAATCACCGTCACGCCCAGCCCCCTCGGTAGCGCTTCGAACGTCATCCCGGTCACTCTCAACATAGCCTCGGCGCAAGTGGTCACCGGCCCCAGTATCTCGGCGGTGGTGAATGGAGCGAGCTTTGACACCAGCGGGTTCTCACCCGGAGCAATCGTGTCGATTTTCGGTAGTTTCCTCGGACCGCAAACCGGAGCAAGTTTCGCGCTGACTTCCAAGGGAAGCCTCGGCACTACGCTCGGCGGCGCCACGGTCACGGTGGGAGGCATGCCGGCCATTCCGCTCTTCGTCCAGAACGGCCAAATCAACGTAATCTTGCCATTCAACCTGAACACCACAGGGGAAGCCGGCGTGACGGTGACTTACAACAACCTCACGTCGCCCAGCTTCAATATCCCGCTGGTTCCCGCCGACGTTCAGATCTTCACGGCGAACGCCAGCGGAAGCGGGCCAGGTTCCATACTCAACCAGGATTACTCGGACAATACGGCGGCCAACCCGGCGGCTCCCGGCTCTGTCGTGGCGGTCTACGGCACCGGTGGAGGCATGGTCAGTCCGGCGGTGACGGCGGGCGATATCGCGGGAGACACTTTGTCCTGGGTCTCCTCGCAGTATTCGGCTCTCGTCAACGGAGAAAACGCGACGGTGGTCTACGCTGGAACTGCTCCAGGCCTGCTGAACGGCGTCTACCAATTTAACGTGCAACTGCCCGCCGATCTTCCGCCGGGTCCGGCGACTCTTGTGCTGCTAGTGGGCGCCAGCACCAGCCAGCCGGATGTCACGGTGTTCGTAAAATAGAGAACGTGGCAGTCGACAAACTTCTGGGAGGCATTTCCCGATTCCAGAAAGACGTTTATCCCCGGCAGCGAGATCTTTTCGAAAAGCTAGCTATTGGCCAGCGGCCCTTGGCGCTGTTCATCACCTGCGCCGATTCTCGTATCGACCCTTGCCTGCTTACTCAAACCGTTCCGGGCGAGCTGTTCATCTGCCGCGTGATTGGCAACATCGTGCCGCCTTATCCCGATTCGCTGGGCGGAGTTTCGGCCACCATCGAATATGCCGTGGGCGTTCTGCGCGTGCCGGACGTGATCGTCTGCGGCCATACCGATTGCGGCGTCATCAAGGGAGCGCTGCACCCCGATGCACTATCGTCGTTCGCCGCCGTATGGAACTGGCTGCGTTATGCGAACGTCCAGCGCCGCCAAACTGAGCCGGACGCCGAGCTTGTGCTAACGCTTACCGAAGAGAATGTGGTCACGCAGCTGAAGAACCTGCAGTCGCATCCTGCCGTCGCAAATCGCTTGCTGGCAGGCGATCTTGCGCTGCACGGCTGGATCTATCATATTGGCGTGGGCGGCGTGACGGTCTATGACGAAAGAAGCGGGAAGTTCGAGACGCCGCAATAATGCGGGATCTATGACCTCACTCCTTCGATTCCTGCCTCACGTTGAGGTGAAGCCATTGCCCTTGATAGTAGTAATGGACCACCGTACCACCGAACCCATCGAGGATGCCTTGGTGATCGATTGGTGGAAGTTTATCGTCTGATTGGCAGTGCCCGACGATAAATGTTTTGCCGACGGGCTTGATGCTCCGTCCGATGAGATGCTGTCCATCACCGTCAACTGTTTTGAAAAATTCCACAGGCTCCGACCCTGACGCGCTCAAAAATACAAGCAGCGTGCTGACCCTCCCCCGCCGGCAAAGCACGGCCCAGCCCTTTATTCGCGGTCCGGCAAACTCGCCCCGAATTGCCCTAAGTCGATGATGACTTCTTAGAT
>JBEKLB010000059.1:0-20809 GCA_050010415.1 Bryobacteraceae bacterium
ATTAGTGTTGCCCGCAGTGTTTGATTTCTTTGACCGATATCGGAATAAGTAATCGCTTAGGGCACGATCGACCGCGGCGGACCGCCACCGACTTAGGGGAGCACGCAGGCAGAACTGCGAAGGGCGTAGGTACTCTTGTTCTGGTCCCAGCGAAGATCCGTACAGGAGAGTCCGCTTGTTCGGCCGGACGATATCGCCGCGAAGCGTTGACACTAGTCCAACGCCTCATGCCGGTGTCGCGCGCTTAACGTGGACATCCGCAGCCGCCACTCCCACGAGAACGGTGACCGGAGTTCCCAAGATCATCGGCGGCACTCCAAAATACAGGAAGCTGAGTACAACACCGGGGATCTGCCAAACGACGACACTCCAGCCCAACATTTTCACTTCCTTCGAGCCCTTTTTTGCCATCGAACCCAGGCGCCAGGCCAGGAATGCTGAGAAAATCAATGTCGCAGAGATCGATAGCCCGAAGCCCTTGTACCAGTTCCCATAACTCATCAAGCGATTAGCGCTGGTAAAGTGGACACGGTTTGAACACCAAGAGCCTCACCAATGTGCGCATCGCTGGGTCCAAGTTGCGACGCGACAGCCGAAGAAGTCCAGAAGTCCGCATCCTCAGTCCAGATCGGACAGCCGAGAGCCAGGGCGGCTGCGCGAATCGGCCAGTCGTCCGGTTCGCGTGCGTCGAGCCGCTTCCGCGCTTCGGTTTCGAGATCGCTATAGAGGTCCAAGCCGCAGAGTCCCGAGCGCGGCTATGGATCTCAGAAAGGCCAATGCTTTCGTGGGATCGCGGCCGTATTGTTACGCGGACTCAAGATGCAGGACACTAGGAATTTACCGTTTGAGCGACTCCGCGTCAAGCGTAAATGTTGACGGTGGAGTTGCTGTTAGTGGTGGCTGAACCGTTCGCGGAGACCGTCGTCGAGGTCGAATTGTGCTGTTCCTGCAGGAGCGCCAGCAGTTGTTGCATCAGGCTTTGGCTCTGCGATGTCTCGGCTTGCTGGGTAGACTGAATGTCTGTCTGAAGTTGAGAAAACGCGCTCTGCGCCTGGCTCAAACTTCCCGATGAGAGCGCCTGTCCGAGCGCGCTGAAATCGTTCGCGATGGTGTCCGACCCACTGCTAGAGTTCGTGCTGGATCCGGTGCTCGACTGGGTCGTGGAGGTGCCCTGGCTTTGGAGCGCCTGTTGAAGGTTTGTAAACGCCGATTGCGCTCCTGCAAGGTCGTCAGATTGAAGTGAGCTCGCGAGTTGAGCGTAGTCTTGCTGCACCTGCTTCGCGACGCTTAACCCCTGTTGTGATGAGCGCCCTACGTACTGATCTTCCGCCTGCGGCGGCGTCTGGGCGGATTGGGCGGCGGTCTGCAAGTCGCTCTGCAATTGGCTGAACGCACTCTGAGCCCCACTCAGGTCGCCCGATTGGAGAGCCTGGCCGAGGGAGGCAATATCACTCTGGATGGCACTCGAACCGTTCGACCCAGTGGCCGAACCGGAAGAGCTTTGATTGGCCGGCAGCAACTGTTCGATGCTTGCGTACGCGGACTGCGCACCCGACAGGTCGCCAGATTGGAGATCGCTGGCGAGTTGTTTGAAGTCCTGCTGAATTTTCTGGAACGGATTCTGCTGATACTGTTGCGACAGGTCAGCGATCAAGTTAGAAGAGAGAGCTGAGATCGACATAAGCATTAACCTCCACAACATGTCTATCGCCGACCAACGATTTGAAGTTGAGGCATTCCGCACGTTCGTTGCAAATCTTAACAATTGGATTTTTCGTCACACTACTTCACAAATGACGCGTACTCGGTTCGGTTTAGGCAGCCGTCCTTTTCTCCAATTGAGGTGGGGCGCCACAGCGGCATCCTCTAGAAGGTCTTCGCATGGTTATACTTTTGTTCACTCTTGCGCTTGCATTCGCCTGGGTTGGTTCGGCGCAGAACACTGGCTCTTACACCATTCGGCCCGTGGTTGGATCGGGTTCACAGGGCGATGGCGGGCCGGCAACGTCCGCTCTGCTCGACGGCCCGTACGGGCTCGCGCGGGATGCGCAGGGCAACGTTTATATATCGGAATCGAACGCCGGTATCATCCGCAAAGTTGATGTGAACGGCATCATTGAGCGATTCGCTGGTTCGGGCATCTTGGACGATGGTCTGGAAGGTCAACCTGCACTGCAAACGGACCTCATTTCGCCGGGATCTTTGCTTGTGGACAGTGACGGAGGCTTGATTTTCACGGATACGGGGGCTTGCAGAATTCGGAAGGTGTTAACAAACGGAACCGTCCAGGATCTGGTAGGCACCGGACGGTGTTCCGGATCGAGCGTCGGCTTCCCCGGTGGAGGAACCATCAGCGGGACTTATCCGCCACTTGAAACAACGATTGGCGTCGTGGGCGGAATGATTAAGGACGCCTCCGGCCAGTTGATCTTCAGTGATGTAAGCCAAAACGTCGTTTGGAGAGTTGACTCGGATGGAATCGTACGCATCATTGCAGGCACAGGCTCCCCAGGGTTCAGCGGCGACACCTATTCGGCGACCGCCGCCGGTCTAAACTCGCCGCACGGAGTGACGCTCGATAGCGACGGTAACATCTATATTGCCGATTCCGGGAATTGCAGGGTTCGTGAAATCGATGTAAGCGATGGCGACATCGATACAGTGGCTGGGAATAGCTCCTGCGCGTCTGTATCGTCCAATTGGAATAACTATTCTTTAGGGACTCTGAACGGGCTGGCCTACGACGCCAGCACCAATACGATCCTGATCTCATCCCCAGGTATCGGGCGCGTAGTTCAGATGAACGTGGGTTCCCTAGGAATTTCAACTGTCGTCGGCAGCGGGAATTCGGGGGTTGCCTCTTCGGCGCCGCCATTGCAATACCCGCTCAATCAACCCGGGGACATTCTGATCTCAGGATCTACGGTCTTGATTGCCGACAACACTGCGTTTCGCGTCCTGCAGGTCCACGGTAATGCCGTTACCGCTTTTGCCGGTATCTGGCCCCAACCAGCATCGTATGGTTCCGCTTCCTCCGCGCCAATGCTGCGCCCGTCGGGATTATGTTCCCGGCAGGATGGGTCACTGCTGGTCATGGACGCGGACGCCGGCCGCATTTTGGCCTTCAGCAGCCCGAACCAACTTGCGGCCATTGCCGGAGAGGAGTCTCCAATGGGCTATTCGAGTGGCGATGGCGGCCCGGCACTTTCGGCTCAACTCAACCAGCCCCGGCGCATGGCGTGTGATTCGAAGGGCAACGTCTACACGACGGAGAGCAACGAGATCCGTCTCATCGATTCGCAGGGAATGATCCAGGCTGAAGTCACCGCAGTCCAAGTTGGCGATCAAGTATCCAGCCTCAATGATCCTACGGGTATCGCGATTGATGCAGCGGGTCGGCTGGTTTTTTCCGACGCCAGCCTGAATCAGGTGTTTCGTATTGACTTTACCGCCCGAACCATGACGGTAATTGCCGGAACAGGCACGGCTGGCTTCGGGGGAGACGGCGGCGCAGCCACCAGCGCTCTCCTGAATAGTCCCGGCGATCTCGCATTTGACTCGAAAGGAAATCTTTACATCGCCGATCGCGCCAATGGCGCCATCCGGCAGGTTTCGCCAGCCGGAATGATCCAGACCATTGCAGGTGCCTATTTTGGCTTTAGCTACTCCAACATCTCAGGCAGTCCCGCCATCTCGGTCAGCCTGGGGACCGTTTATGGCATGACGATCGATGTGAACGATCAGATCTACCTGACGGAAAGCTCGCGCCTCAGTGTTATTAAGAGCGATGGCAATATCTACGTAGTTGGCGGCTATCAGAGCCAAAGCAACGCCGGAGTGGTCAGCTATGTCAACGGGCCCATGTATGGCTGCGATGGCGTGACGACCGATTCCAAGGGCCGGGTCTACGTCTCCGTTGACCAAGTGGGCCAAGTGATGATGGTTCTCCCGCCGGGCGATCCAGGGCCGCCGCCCGCGATCGGTGCCGCGGGGAGCGCGTCGGCCTTTGGAGCATTCACGTCGGTTGCACCCGGATCGTGGGTCGAGATTTACGGGGCTAATCTCGCCTCGACCACGCGTTCGTGGGTGAGTTCGGATTTTACGGGCAATCAGGCTCCAGCCGATTTGAGTGGAACCACCGTTGCCATCGAAGGTCATTCCGCCTTTGTCTCTTATATCAGTCCTACCCAGGTGAATGTGCAGATTCCCTCAGGCGTTTCCGGAGGGGCCCAAAGCATTACCGTAACAACGGCGGCGGGAACTAGCGCGTCCTTTAGGACTGACGTCAATTCAACCGAGCCAGGACTCTTTGCTCCGTCAGTGTTCCAGATTGGCGGGATGCAATACGTAGGGGCCCTGTTTGCGGACGGCTCCACATATGTCTTGCCGCCGAACGCCGTTTCCGGTGTGACGTCGCGCCCGGCCAATCCTGGCGAAACGATCATACTCTATGGAGTCGGATTCGGGAGTGTGAATCCGGGAGTGAACGCCGGAACTATCGTTCAGAAAGCGAATACGCTCGACCTACCTCTGCAGATTCTTTTTAACCAAATTCCAGCCACGGTCAGTTACGCGGGACTCGCGCTCGATGAGGTGGGACTCTATCAGTTCAACGTTGTAGTTCCCAGTGGATTGCAGGCGGGGACCGTTCCGATAACGTTCACTCTGGGAGGCAGCCCTGGCAATCAAGTTCTGTACACGGCCGTCGCGAACTGAGCATCGCTGGGCGAAGAGTCCCGATGGAGTTCGTCACAAGACTTCACAAATTGCGGGAATACGCAGCGCGACTTCAGACCGTCTTCTAGGAATCGATTAATAAAGTTTTCAAGTCCTGAAAACTCATCAGGGACCTATTGCCGTGGGGGTGTGTCTTGCGTTGTCTTCCCGTTTTGCTATTCGCGGCCTCAGCCGCGTTCGCCCAGGAGTATACTGCGTCGCTTTCAGTGACGGTGACCGATCCCAGCGACGCGCTGGTACCCAAAGCCCACGTCGCTTTGACTGACAACGCACTGCAGCGCGTATTTGAGGCGGAGACCAATGCCGGGGGCTTGGCTAGTTTTGCGTCGTTGCAACCGGGCCAATACTCGCTTGAGATCACTAAGACCGGCTTCGACAACCTGCGAGTTACTGGCATTACTCTGGCGGTCCGGGATCAACAGAGACTTTCCGCGAAGCTAAAGCTATCTACGGGCACCACGTCGGTCACCGTGACTGCCCAGCCGGAAAGCGTGTCCACCGACGCGTCCATGGGAATCTCAGTGGATCAAAATTACTTCGAAAATCTACCCGTGAACGGACGGAGTGTCGATGCGTTGGTGCTGATGGCCCCGGGTGTCACGAGCGGGGCCGGCCCGGGCGGCGATTTCAACGCCAACGGAATGCGTTCGAACACGAATTACTACACGTTGGACGGTGTGAGCCTGAATGGATCCGTCGGCGGTGGTGGGCCGGGCCCAGGAGGTCCAGGAGGCGGGTTTGGCGGACCACCGCCGGGTGCGGGCAGCGGAAGCGCTACGTCCAGCGTCTCGCTGGAGTCGATGCAAGAATTGCGGGTCCAGACATCGTCGTTCGCCCCGGAATTCGGACGTTCTCCGGGAGCTCAGATCAGCATGACAAGCCGTGGAGGAACAGGAGTTTTTCACGGCTCCCTTTACTATTATTTCCGGAACCAAGACCTTGACGCGAATGACTGGTTCGCCAACAGCTTCGGATATGGACGGGCCGCATTAAAACAGAACCGGGTTGGCGGAACTCTGGGGGGACCGGCCATCAAAAACCGGACCTTCTTTTTTGTCGCATATGAACACCTGAGTCTGGTCTCCCCTTCCACGATGATTAGCAGCGTACCCGATCTGCGAAGCCGTGAGAGCGCGCCAGCATCGATACGAGCTTTTTTTAATGCATTTCCGCTCCCGGATGGCCCGGAGCAAACCGATGGCGCCGCCGAATACCACGCATTACTTGCGAACCCGTCCAGGTCGGATTCGGCGAGCCTTCGAATCGACCATACGATCAGCAGTTCGATGACGCTATTCGTCCGCTATAGCCTCATGCCAACTAGCAGCTTGACGCGGGGAGGATTCATATCTACCGCCAACACACTGACTCATCAGGATTCCAATTCGCAGACGGCCACTGTGGGGCTGACCCGGACAAGCGCCTCCGACTGGGTAAACGATCTTCGGTTCAATTACTCGCGATCGAACTTCCTGAGTTTTTCGACGATGGATGATTATGGCGGCGCTACGGCACTCGTCGATTCCTCGGTGTTTCCCGGCGGCGTGACCTCCAGTACTGGTCAGTTCAACCTTATGTTGCTGGGCATCGGCGGCTATTCTTTTGGCGGCCGCAACAAGAACCAGCAGGTCCAGCTGAACGTCGTAGAAAGCTTGACCAAGGCAGTTTCCTCGCACACCCTAAAGCTCGGGGTGGACTTCCGGCTCATCATGCCGACCTACTTCCGCAATCCTTATTCACTAAACGCAACGTTCAACGGAATCGGCGGAGGAGGTGGGGCGCTCACTAGCGGCGAAGCGACCAACGTCCAGATAACATCGAGCCTCCCGGCTGTTTATCCCATTTACGCCAACTTCTCGACTTATGCGCAGGACACTTGGCGGGCGACTGACCGCACCACGCTGACTTATGGGTTGAGGTGGGATATCAACCCGCCACCGCATGTCCGGCAAGGTCCAACGCCACTTGCGCTATCTGACGACTACATCGCCGGCGTCACTCAGAACACACCACTCTATTCAACCGTCTGGCACAACGTCGCGCCTAGATTCGGCCTTGCTTATCTATTGGACAACACACCCGGAAAGCAACTCGTATTTCGCATGGGTGTAGGGCTTTTCTACGACGTGGGTTATGGCGTGACCGCGAGTGCATTCAACGGAGCGCCATACTCGAACGTCCGTACCATCTCATTGGCCGATTTCCCTCTGTCGGTGGCAGACATGAGCGCTCCGGCAATGCCGCCCACGCGGCCCTACGGGCAAATCACGGCGGCGGAGAACAATCTCCAATCACCTCTTGTGACGCAATATAACGCAACCTTGGAACGCAGCTTTGGCGAGAACCAGACGCTAAGCCTGGGATACGCGGGAAGCATGGGCACGCGCCTGTTGCAAACGCAGACCCAGCCGTCCTTCGGAGACGCCTACAGCATTCTCATTTTGGCGAGCAATGGGGCCACATCCAACTACAACAGCCTGCAAGCTCAATTCCGCCGCCGTTTGACTCGGAATCTCCAGACCCAGTTCAGCTACACCTGGGCCCACTCCATCGATAGCGCGTCCAATGATATTGGGGGTGGCTTCGCTTCCTTCCTTGGAAGCGGCCAGCGCGGTAACTCCGATTTCGATATCCGCCATAGTTTGAACTGGTCGGGATCTTACCGTCTCCCCAGCCCGGACTCGCATTTGTTAAAGCCGCTGTTTGGGAACTGGTATGTGGATTGGATCGGACAGTTCCACACCAGCCTGCCCTTCGACGTACAGTCAATCACTACAGAAACCAGCGCCAGTTCTGTAAGCGTTAACCAAACGGGAGGCCTCTTTGCTCAGGTTAGGCCCGACTATACAGGAGCGCCGATTTGGATCAGAGATCCAAACGCACCTGGGGGTAAGAGACTCAACCCATCTGCGTTTGCGGTTCCAAGCGACGATTACGAGCAGGGTGACTTGGGGCGAAATACGCTGCGAGGCTTCAATTTCAGTCAGACCGATCTGTCGCTGCGGCGGCTGATTACACTGTCCGAAAAATGGAAGCTGAACATCTCGGCCCAGGCATATAACCTTTTCAACCACCCTAACTTCGCCAATCCGTCTTCGATGCAAACCTCGAACCTTTCGAGTCCCGAGTTCGGCCTGGCGACTCGAACCGTGGGTGGTGCGGTTGGTGGCGGTTCACTCTACCAATCCGGCGGACCGCGTTCCATTGAGCTGGCGGCGCGGTTTCAATTCTGAACACCGACTATTCCGAGACACGAAAGCAGAAACCCCAATGTATCGATGCATGAAGATTCGATCGAGCGCGACGCTCCTCGGGTTTGTTCTGGTGGCAAGTGCTGCCGCGCTATATGGACAGGCGCCGGCAGCGCAGCAGCCCACTCAAGATTCAGAGACCAAGACGCCGTCTGGAACATCGTCCAGCGGTTCGCCGGCTCCCGAGACCGAGACCAAGCCGCGGGTCAGGCGGTTCTCCTTTGGAGCCCAATTGCGGTGGTGGTCTGCACAGCCGTTTGAAGGCAAAGGTATCGAGGTGGGAGACAGCACGACCGATATCAGCCATGCTTATGACACCACGTCTGCCTCAGGCAGGTGGGGCATTGGGCCGGTGGTCGATATGACCTTAACGCGTCATATTGTAATCCGTGCAGAAGCCTTCTTCGGGCATCTGCAGTACACAAAAGTGACGCAGGTGTACACTGGCACGCCCACCGACGGTACGCTGAACGTTACCTACACGGAGCACACCAGGACGGGCTATTGGGATTTTCCGTTGCTGGTTCGTTATCAAAACTCTCCGCGTCCAGCTACCACGTCCTCGTCGAGTTCTTCGACGGGCCCAAAAATCAACTTTTCTTTCAATCCGATTCTTTCACATGGATTTGTGGAAGCAGGCGCGATCGTTCGCCAACTCACGACCGTCCGAAGCGGAAACGACACGCTCGACTCGGATAACAGCACCGCTTACAACGAGATTCCCACTAAGGCCAACCATTCTACGGTGGAAGGGGCAGTGGTGGGATTGGGGTTTCGTTTTGTAGACGACTTAAATCTGAAGGTGATGCCTGAGGTCCGCTACATACTATGGTCTGGACCAACATTTGAATCCCAATCTACTCTTTCCCGGACGCGCCAACTCGAGGTAGGATTGTCCTTTGTGTTTTGACTTGCGAACGTCAGAGTTCGCCGGAAGGTTCTGGACATCTTAGCTGATAGCCGACCCCGCGGATGCTCAAAATCATGTTCTGGCCGAACCCAAATTTCTGCCGAAGCCGGCTGACATGTTGGTCCACGGAGCGATCAAAAGGTGTTGGCAGACGGTCGTACAAGTAGAGGCTTAGAGAATCGCGAGAGACCACGCGTCCGTGGGATTGCATGAGTTGCTGAAGAATCTCGTATTCCATCGCGGTGAGACCTAGCGGTTTGCCTCGATAGTGAGCGGAGCGATCTCCAGGAAACAAGCATAGGTCCCCTATTCGAAGGGGTTTCATCGTCTTGCCGAAAGCACCTGCGGACCTCCGTAGTATGGCGCGAACTCGAGCCAGCAGCTCTTCTGGAAAGAATGGTTTGGTGAGATAATCGTCGGCTCCGAGGTCAAAACCGGCGATTCGATCGTTCCGCTCAGCTTTGGCGGTCAGCATGAGAACAGGTAACGAAGACTCGCGCCGAATTCTGCGAAGCACTCCCAGCCCGTTTAAGCCTGGAAGGGTCACGTCGAGAATCATCAGATCATAACCGCCCGTCTGCGCACGAGCCGCGCCGCGGTCCCCGTTCAACTCAGAGTCGACGACAAATCCCGCCTCCCCAAAGAACTGTTTCAGCATGGCGCACAGTTCCGGGTCGTCGTCCACGACTAGCAATTTGGTTTGAGATGATAGCTGGCGAACCATTGCAGACTTACCCTTGCTGACTTCGAGGGAGTCGAATTTCTACGAGAAGACCTGGGTTGGCGTTCTCCGCCGAAATCGTCCCCCGATGGACGGCAATCGCCCGCTGAGCGATCGCCAATCCGAGACCAGTCCCCTCAGAGCTTCGGTCGCCGCTCGGTTCGACCTGGTAGAAGGCGCCGAAGATGTCTCGTAGGGCTGACTCGGGAACCCCCTTTCCGTAATCCCGGATGCGGATAAAGACGTGATCAGCGTCGCCGCTGGCCGAAAGTTCAACAACCGATCCAGGAGGACTGTGCTGAAGGGCATTGCGAAGCACGTTTTCCACCGCCCTGCGGAGCAACTCGGAATCACACGCCAGGCTGCCAGGCTCAAATAGGCTGACGGTGAGTTCACAGTTTCGGTTCTGAGCTTCGATGTCGCAGCGGTCGGCGATCTCCGTTAGGATCGACTCCAAGTCGATCGTATCCGATGACATCGTTGCAGGATCGATTTCGGCCCGCACCACATCCAGCAGTTCATCGAGTAATTCGTTGATGCGGTAGGCCTCCGCTTCGATTCGATCGAGTGCCCCCGGGGCGTCATGTCGGCCTAGCCGTATTGCTAGTAGCAGGCGTGCCAATGGTGAGCGCAGTTCATGAGCGATATCTGCACACAGTTGTTGATGGGCCTCCACGAGGGATTCGATGCGATCAGCCGTATGGTTGAACGATTTCGCCAGACGCCCGATCGGGTCGTCGGATTCGGTGGCCGCTCTCGCGCCGAGTTCTCCGGATCCGAAGTGATTTACGGCCGCTTCGATCCTGCGAAGCCGCAGTGTAATGTACAACCATACACTGCAGCACAGGAGAAACAAGAAGGGCACCAGCCACAGCGATGGCTGGATTGGCAATGGGGCTGGACTTGACGCGGGATTCAACACACAGACGGTCGATGCGAATTTGCGGACGACGATCGGGCCGCGAGGAGGGAAAGGGAAGCGTCGCTGGCTGGTTGTGGTGAGCCAGGAAGACCGATCAGAGCCGTCTGCCAGATCATGCCCCCTGAGATCGAGCAAATGCGGCTGTATTCCTAATCCTTGATCGATCCACAGCAGCAGCAGCGATAGGCGCTGGGATCCCCCGCGCCAATAGACTGCGTCGGCCGCTGTACAGAGACTATTGAGTTGATGTCGAACCATGCCGAAGTTCGACACATCATGGATAGCTGCCAGTAAAATTCCCGCGCCAAGGAAGAATGTGAGGAGAAGCCACAGACTTACTCTGGCCTTTCCGGCGCGGGTGACTGAGGCCTTGATCGAACAGGGGGTCACAAATATTCACAAAATGATGGTTTCTTGAGGTGCCGCGACACCCTGCGCGGAGCGTCTCTTGAACGAGGATTCTTGCATCGCCTTATGACCACGCGACGTTTTCTGCTTGCCATCAGCCCGGCCGCGATTCTCGGATTGCGCGCTTCCGCGTTTTCGCCAGGAGATTCCTGGAGCTCCAAGCAGTCGGAGGATTGGTCGGAGAAAGATATCCATCAGATTCTTACGAAGTCGCCTTGGGCGAAGCAGGTGCCAGTCGATTTCGGCGACTTGAACGGAGGCCCTCCTGGCGGTGCCCCGGGGGGCGGTCCTCCAGGCGGTGGAATCGGTGGCCCACCAGGCGGAGGTGGTCCCCCTGGTGGCGGCCCTCCGGGCGGCGGACCTCCGGGTGGTGGATTTGGCGGCGGTCCCGACTCGATACCGGAGCTGATGATCGTCGTGCGCTGGGACTCCGCGCTTCCAATACGACTTGCCTCCAAAAGTTCGCCGGAACGCGTCGCGGAATACTATGAGATTTTCGTCAGCGGACTGCCAATGAACGGCGCGATGCCGGGCGGCAGATCCCGAGGTTTGGGGGGAATATCGGATTCGGAAACACTCACAGCCCGGTTGAAAGATAAAACCTCGTTGCAGCGCAAAGGCCAGGATCCGATATTTCCGGACCGGGTTGAGATGGTTACCACCGCTGATCAAGAGGGCATCTTGTTTGCCTTCCCTAGAGGTACACGCCCAATTGCACCGGCCGATAAGGACGTGACGTTCGTGAGCGCCATTGGGCCACTTCGTATCAAGGCCAAATTCCTCTTGAAGGATATGGTGTACAAGGGGCGACTGGAACTGTAAGCGACGGACTTTAATCTCGCGCATTAATTCCCCATAGCTAAACTCGATCAATCGCGGCACGTGGTCAAAGTATCGCGAGGCTCGGTCTTGAGAGGGCGCAAGCGAATGTAGGGATCGCATGAGTATACCCGGCGGCAGCTAGCGCACTTGATGCGATAACAGAAGTCCGCGTTGATGTGCGTGGTCTGCCCGCATTCGCAATGGATGTCCAGCCAAACCTTACTGGCATTCCATTGGATGAAAGCCGAGGGCCGCTTCTCTCTATTCTCTCGGGGGACCCAAAAGAGACTACGGCCTCGTTGGATTGCCTCTGGTGTTGCGGATTGATCGGTTAGGTGAATAGATCGTTTCATGAAGGTGTATCTGATAACTTTCGGTAATCTAAAACGTTAAACGCAGTTGAAGACTAATCTTGCGGTCGTAGGTCGTCGTGCTACCTTCAGGTCCGAAGCCGCCCTGGAGGCTGAGTGATTGCCCGAAAAATGGTGAGGAAAGGTCGCCATTCGGACTGGCGAAATTCGGGTGGTTCAACACATTTAAGGCCATGGCTGTCAGCGTCAAGTTATAGCGTTTGGGCGTCGACGAACCGAAGATTCCAGCGGGAGGAGGACCGCCGGGGGGACCTCCTCCTCCCGGCCCACCACCCGGAGGGCCGCCCGGCCCCGGGCCTCCCCGTACACCGCCCATCCCTGGAGGTGGTGTATTCTTGTCAGCTGGCCCGGATTCGCCGAGGCTGCCGAATCCCCAGGTGCGCGAAATGCGAAGGTTCAGCGTCACAGCCCCTGGACCGCGTCCCGAATTGCGCTCGATCGTCGCGGTTCCGGGAGCGGGGTTCAAATTGAAGCAGCCATATCCCGGCTGGTACTTAAGATAGTTGCCGGTGCAAGAGGAAGCGGCCAGATTTAGAAGGGAAGGCCTTTGCACGGCGCTGCCGTCACCATCCGGATCGGTCAAACCTGTCGTAATGTTGTAGGGCGTTCCACTGCTGGCAGTGAAAAAGGGGCTCGCGCTGATCTTCCAGGGAAGCGGAATGCCCGTGCCAAGTACGGCGCGATGACGAACATCGCCGTAGGATGAAGGCCCCCATTCGGCTCGGAGATTGTAGGGGTTGGCCGGCAACCCTTCGTTATTGTCCTCGCCATAGGAAAGCGCATAGAAGCCAAACAGGAAAAGCTTCTTGTAATTCACCGTCGGGTTAATGAAGAGCTGGCTGGTTCGACTATACCCGACGGATTCTGTCAACAGTCGCACGGTTTCATCGCCGTATGGATAGATCTCAGTTCCTGGATATGGTGCATTGGCGTCGGTTTGCTGCAGCAAATGAACCCCGCGACTGTTGATGTAATTGGCGCTCAGACGGAAGGAACGGTTGATTTGCCGATCCACCCCGACATTTGCTTGATACGTGCGCGGCGCCTTTAGATCAGGGGCGAGTAATTGAATTGTCTGGGGCTGGGCACTGCCTGCGAGAGAACTGAGCGATGGCACGGCTGGAAAAAAGTCGGGATTGGAAATCAGATAGGACAGTTGCGTCACACCGTTGTAGCGGTTCGCATCCAGCGTTTCCGTGTCGGCGACGCGATCGTAGAAAACTCCAAAGCCGGCTCGCAATACGGTTTTCGCGGCTTTGTTGGCGCCGCCATCAATACCCCAGGCAATCCCGAGACGCGGCGACACATCGCCGTAATCATGAATGTTGGTTTGCGTTTCATAACGGAAGCCGTAGCTCAATGTGAAATTCGGTCTTACTCGCCAGTCGTCATTGGCATACAGTCCCACATCGAACTGCGGCACACGCGTCAAAGGATTTCCAGCATTCAATGAGAAAAAAGATGCGCCACCTCCAGCGGCACGAATTTGGGCGGCAGTGTAGCCCTCTTGTTGGAGTTGAAGCGTCAGCTGGTAGACTTGCAACGCGCTGAGTTCGACCGAAGTCCCCGGAATCGGTTGCCCGTTGGAGTCCAGCGCCTCGCCCTGCCTTCCCAGGAAAGTAAACGTGCCGTTAAAATTGGTATCGGAATAATCGTTATTGAAGGATTGCCGCAACCGGCCGCCCCACTTGATGACGTGCGCGCCATGCGTCAGGGTCGTCATGTTGTCCAATTCCAATTTATTGGTGTGATTGTTGGAACGCCCCACTGTTGCGCTGCCTCCGGTAAACGCATCCTCCACTGAGATGCTGGGCGCGTCACCGGCTCCTAAGTATCCGCTAGTGCTCCGCATGTATTGGAAGCGCGCCTCATTGATGAGAGTTGGACTGATGATCGTGGTGAATATGGCCTGCACGTCCTTTTCGGTGGTGCGCTGATTGAACGCGGTGGAGGGCAAATTAAACGTGCTGCTCGTCGTGCTCGCAACAGGCCCCGCCGTTTGGGCACTTGCGCCGAGTTGGTTATCGAGGCCAATCCGAACGTCTTGATAGCGCAATACAAGGGTATTGTTTTGGTTAATTGCGTAGTCCACTCGCGGAACAATCGTGGTACGAGTTTGGGGCGTTAGCAAAGCCTGGTTCACGGTTTGCGGCAGCAAACTAGCGCTCAAATCGGTCGCCAGAATGAACGCGTTTTCGGTAATGTCGCGCCGTTCGAAATCGAGCGTGAAGGATGCCTTGTTCTTCTTGATAGGACCGCTCAAGTTGCCGCCGAAGAACAGGTTCTTGTAAGGCGGCAGCGACGAGGATTGCGTATACAATGGACTGCGCGTGTTGAGATACTGATCGTTAAACTGCGAGAAAGCCTGTCCGTGAAAGTCATTCGTGCCTGGTTTTGTGAATATCTCGATCCGTCCAAAGCCAGGCCTGTCGTATTCAGGCGAGAACGGATTCGAATTGATTCTGACCTCTCGAATCGAGGATTTCGGAGGCAAGTTGCTGCCCGTGAAACCGTCAATATAGATCTGCCCGCCTTCGGGCCCCGCTCCCGGCCCAGCCATCGCCTGCAACTGCTGAGCGAGCTCGTCGGGATCGTCAGAAAGCGCTTGAAGCTCGTTCTGCCCCAGAACCAGCGCGCCGCCATTCGAGCCAGGGTCTGTGCTGACGGAAACTCGGTTCGCCTCGTCCTCCACGTTTAGCACTTGAGACGTGGCCTCGATTGTAAGTTGTAAATCGAATGCGGTCTGGCCGGTGATTTCAAGATCTCGTCGCTCCCCGACGGTGAAGCCTTTCGCAATAACGCGGACATTGTACTTTCCAGTGGGTAATGTGGGAAAAGTGTATCTTCCAGAGTCGTCCGTCACGGAGCGATGTTCGCCGCCGCGCCCGCGTAATTGGACCAACGCTTGAGGAACTAATGCGCCTGACGGGTCGGTGATGGTTCCTTGCAAACTGGCGGTGGCCGATTGTCCCCTAAGCGCGACCGGAACCGCAAGACTGACAACGCACCATATAAGTACAAACAGCTCTCGTAGACTCTTCATGAGTGAATCCTCTTTGACAAATTGCTGGGTTCTCTGGGCTTGGACGACTCGGGTTACGGGCCCATGCCGGACAGACCGATGCCACCGAGCATTCCGCCCAGATCCATTCCAGAGGGCATGCCACCCGTCGGCATTCCTTGAGGGAGCCCTCCGGCGCCACTTGGCCGGTTACCCGCGGCTGCTCCCGCACCGGATTGCGCCGTAGCCATCCGAACTAACATTTCCGCGTTGGCGAGGAGCATGATACCGGTGACGCGATCGCTGGTGGCGCCCTTGGTGCTAGAAACGATAACGGTCTGGCCGGGCTTCACGTCCTCCAGTGTTCCCGCCGGTATCATCTCCACCATCTGCGCGAGGGTAGGCCCTCCACCAGGTGGCCCGACGCCCGGCGCCATGGCGCCGAAACCTCCAGAGGGAGAGCCTCCCGGAGGTGGCGCACCACCAGCGGCTCCCGGCGCGCCTCCCATTCCGGGGAAGCTCGGCATTTGCTTAATGCGCGAGTCGGGCGTCAGCCTGATTACTAGCGGTTTGCCAGTTCCTGTTTCTTGAATGGTGATTTCCTGCGCCGCACCGTCCACCGAGACCACCGAGCCACCCGTGGTTAAGAATGTTCCGAAAACTACTTCGTCGGCCGCTATCGCCAGACCGTCTGGAGTCTTCCCGCCGCGCGCTCGAAGCTGATCACCCACGCTGATTTCATCAAACTTGCTTGGTTTGGCATCCGCAAACTTGACCGAATCCGGAGCATATCTGCGAAACTTTGTCTGATCGGACACTGTAACCGTGGGCCGTGTTTCGCCCTGGAAAGTACGAATCCGCAAGGTAATTGTGCTGCCGCTCTTGGCGGCGACGATGCCGGAAATCCCGCGTGTGTTCCAATCCTGCCGATCAGCTTCATCGCGTTTGCCGATATCGCTGGCGGACATGATGATGATGCGCCGGACATTTGTACTGTCTGGCGCTAGTGTCACCAGAACGCGGTCGCCAACCGATAGTTCAGCGACGTTGACCGTAACTGCATTCTTCAGAGTCTTCTCTCCAGGAGCCACTCTCTCGGCAACGGTGTCGGCCGTGAGCTTCACGCCCACTACCGCGGCGTTATCCGGCTTGATTTCCACCTCGATGTCGGGCTTGAACGCCGTCACCGTGCCGATAAAGGATTTGCTGGCCGGCGATTGCGCGGCTACCGGGGGCAGCGCAGAGACAACCAGAATTAGTGCTGCTGCTGCGACTTTCCTCATTTTCTCTAGTGAACAACGCTTCGGTACCAGATGCGCCTTAAGTTTTGTAAAAGTGGACTCCAGACTCTGCGATTCCGGCGAAATTTGATGTAAAGTGGCATCACTGACAACAAGATGGAAACACGACCCGAGACCGGCGGTTCTCTTCGATCGATCCTTCTGGTTGAGGATGACACTGAGCTTTGTTCTTTGATGAACGACTTTCTTTTGCCCCAAGGGTTCCGCCTGGAGGCCGTGTATGACGGTCGTCAGGGCTTGGCTCGCGCTCTGGAAGGCGATTTTGACCTTGTTATTCTCGACGTGATGCTGCCGATTCTCAGCGGTTTCGAGTTGCTGCGGATGATACGAAAGCGCAGCGCAATTCCCGTGATCATGCTGACCGCCCGCACGGCGCAAGAGGACCGCGTCACCGGCTTGAACGCGGGAGCGGACGACTATCTCCCGAAGCCCTTCGGCCCTGAGGAGCTGTTGGCCCGCATCCGGGCCGTGTTGCGACGCGTTGGAAAGGCGGAAATGCTGGAGCCGCGAACGATCTCGACCGGAGGGATTGAACTCAATCCCCAGACGCGTGAGGTCTGGCGCCATGGCGAGAGAGTCGAACTCACCGCGATTGAATTTGACATTCTCGAGTTCTTGATGCGATCGGCCGGCCGCGCTGTATCGCGTGATGAGCTGACGGCAATCCTGTATCAGCGCGAATCCACGCCGTATGAACGCTCGCTCGATGTGCATATTAGCCATCTGCGGAAGAAGCTGGAAGGGGCGGATAGAACGCTGATCCAGACCGTGCGGGGCGTCGGATATCTTTTTGCTGCGCGCCCCGAGCAGTCCAAAGTGGAGCACGTCAAATGAGATCCGTCTATCTAAGGATCTTGCTGTGGTGCTTCGTCACCCTGCTGCTGTCGCTGATCGCGTTCGTGATGGTTTCGACTTTCGTTTCAGGAACGGCGGCACGCGGAGGATTCATCACTGATATCCACGCGTGGCAGAGAGGGGAGGCGGTGCGGGCATACGAATCGGGCGGCTCGCGAGGACTGGGCGCATACTTGGGAAACCTGCATAGCTTCATAAAGGAACATGACTATCTCACGGATGCGGGTGGTAAGGACCTGCTGACCGGCGACGATCGATCTGATTTGTTGAAGCTTGCGCGGCCGGCATCGGAACGGCCGCAAGCGTCGAATGGCCACCTGGTGATAGTCACTCCATCGCCTGACAAACGGTATCGCTTGATCAGCCTCTTGCCCCCGCCCTTCGGCATCCGGAGCTTGCTCCCGTACTACTTTCTGATTCTAGTCGCGATTGCACTGGTTTGTTGGATGCTGGCGCTGAACATCGCGAGGCCATTGCGCGATTTGTCTCGGGCGGTAGAGCGCTTCGGCCGCGGCGACTTGGACGTGCGTCTGAAATCGCGCCGGAAAGACGAGATCGGCGAACTGAGCAGAAGCTTCGACCGCATGGCGGGGCGTATCGGAACTCTGGTAACCGCCGAACGCCGCTTGCTGCAGGACGTGTCACACGAATTGCGATCCCCACTGGCGCGTTTGAGTTTCGCGGCCGAACTCACTCGGAGGGCACCGGATCGAGACGCGGCGGTGGAGCGCCTGAAGAAAGAAATTGACCGCCTGACGGATTTGGTTGGAGCTTTGGTCGAGGTGACGCGTGCGGAAGGCGATCCGTCGGCTACGCAGTGGGAGCCTCTTCAGTTGGGAGAGCTACTTCGCAGTGTGGTTGACGATTGCAGGGTGGACGCCGAGGCGCGTGGCTGCAGCATCGGCGTCAAAGGCGAGTTCGATCTGACTCTACAGGGAGACCGGGAATTGCTGCGCCGCGCAGTGGAGAACGTTGTCAGGAACGCGATCCGGCATACTCCGCGGGGAACTACCGTCGACGTCAAGATGGAATCCGCCGATCAAACGGTTCTGATTAACGTTCGTGATTCCGGCCCGGGGGTTCCCGAGGAATTGTTGCCCAAGATTTTCCAACCGTTCTTCCGCGTAGACGATTCGCGCGATAGCTCCACGGGCGGCGTGGGCCTCGGTCTTGCGATCGCTTACCGGGCCATCAGCGTCCATCATGGTCGTCTGTGGGCGCAGAACGTGCATCCAGGATTGAACGTGTGCATCGAGCTTCCGCTGGCGGCGTGACCGCCGTCATTATCGCTGCACCCGGTCTTGCAAATTTCTCTGAACCGGAGTTATCGATTGTGACCACCGCGGCCCGGTCCAGGAGAAATTGATGAGCACCACACACCCGTCCTCCCGGCGGGCGGCTCCCAGGTAAGGGCAGCAATATGCTTAACGCAACCGGCTACGAGACACATCCTTGTGCGAATTTAACCATAGGAAGACGTGTACCGTGAGTAAGAAAATAGACAGACCGGGGCAGGTCGCGGATATTATCGGGCGCTTCCTTTCAGGCTCAATGCGGTATCCGCAAGAGTTCAATGATTTCTTTGATTGGCGTCTTGCAGACCCGAAGCTGGATGCCTACCGTAGACGATGCGAGATCTTGCACCCTGAGTTTGAACCTCGCCGAGGCGAGGACCCAAAGCAACGAGCGCAACGGGAGGGCTCCGCAGTGCGAGAGTTGGAGAGCATGGTGGCGGAATTGCGCTCGCTTGAATAACAGCGCAAAGTTGACTTCGACTGACGCTTGGGCTTCGCGATCCGCGCGCCCATCGCTCTTTGAGTGTCCCTTGCAATTCATAACGCTGGGGACGTATGCTTCTCACAATAATGAAACAACTACCAGCATTTCGTTGCTTAACATTGATTGCCAGCCTGGGTCTGGCATACTTCTGTCCGGAACTTGGAGCACAGGATGTGGCGATCACCAATACCCGCATCATCACAGTGACCGGCCCAGTCATCGAGTCCGGCACCATCATCGTCCGCGGCGGCAAGATCGTTTCCGCTACCGCCGGTTCGGCCAGTTCCGCCGGTCTAAAGGTGATCGATGGCAAAGGCATGACCGCCATGCCCGGCTACATCGACGCCCACAAGCACGTCGATAAATTCAATAAAGATCAGGCGGAGTCGGCGCTCGAAGCCGGCTATACGACTATCCTCTCTGGCGGCGGCACCGCCGAGGATAACCTCAGGCTGGCGCAAAACATCGATTCCGGCGCCTTCAACGGTCCCCATATCATTCCCTCCGCTTCCTTGCCGGTCGTTGTCCGCGACTTCGCCACGATACTCGATAAAGGGACACTGGTGGGGCTCACTCCCGATGCTGCTCGCGCCGCGATCCGCGAAATGGCGGCGAAGGGCATCCGGCACACGGGCGAAATTGTCATGGCCCCCGGCGGCCCCAGTCCCGAGGACACTGCCGTTCTCAAAGCCGTGGTGGACGAAGGGAAAAAGGCAGGTGTGCAGATCAACGTCCACGCTGTCTCCACGCCGGCCATGACAGGCGCCGTCGATGCGGGCATCACTCGCCTGGTCCATATGCCGAACAAAGACTTCACGGGCCACCAAGATGCAAAGAAAGTCGCTAACACGGGCTCCATCGTGCTAGGGTTGCTCGCGTTTGGCGCGCCGATCATCGACCGTTATTCCGGACCGCCCGCGCAGGTGCAGTTTCCGAAGGACGACTCGCCCCGCTTTCGCGACGGTAAGCCGTGGCCGGAGGCGATCAACGGAGCGAATCGGGACGCTGCCGGTAAAGCCACGGGTACTGAGGCCGGGTTCACTATCGTCAACGCGCGGACCATCTGGGACGCCAGTAACGGCCAGGCAGTCGGCTGGTGCACGGATCAGAACTACGACGACAAGGTGGTGCTCGATCACGAGCTGAAGTCGTACAGCGTGATGTTCTCCATGTCGGACATTTTCCGCATCATCACCATCAACACCGCCCGCTATCTGAATATGGAGAATCAGATCGGGTCGATCGAGCCAGGCAAGGTGGCCGATATCATCTTGCTTCAGGGCAGTCCGCTCGAAAACATCTATCCGATGCTGAATACCAAAGTGGTGCTGCGGAGCGGGAAGATCGTCGTCGACAAACGATAGTGGCCTGCCCGCTTCAAACAATCACAGAGCCGGGAGAGCGTACCTTATGAGCGAGCGCAAATGATTTTGAGTACTTTCAGTCCGCCTGCAAACAATCGATAACACGACTGATGCAGGTCCAGACCCAGCAGGTGGAGAGCAACCGGCCGTATTACCAGTCCGAATACGAATTCGTATCGGCCGAGCGCGCCCGGAGGCAAGCACGCGGGCCGGCAACTGAATGCCTGAACAGCCTGCTCTTGCCAAAGTAGCTGCGGGCGCATTTGGGAAAAGGGCTGGCCTTCGGGCGCCGCTCTTTTTTATTGTCCTTTGGCGTGTTCGAAGGTGTAGAGCGCCTGAGCCTTGGCTATCACGACATCGATAATCA
>JBEKLB010000060.1:0-20759 GCA_050010415.1 Bryobacteraceae bacterium
TGTCCTCTGGAGACCGTGCCAGGAGGCTCGCCCAGCAGCAGATGAATCTGATTTTCGGTCTGTTCAATGCCTTGCTGAATCCCGGGAATGGTTTGCGCAGCGGTGTCCACCAGCTGCTCGGCCTGGCGAAGATCGAGCAGCGTCCCCACGCCGCCAGACTGGCGCGACTTGGTTAGATCGAGCGACTGCTGGCGAGTCTCCAGCGTGCGGCGGGAAATCTCAAGCTCATAGTCCAGCTCGCGCAGCGTGAGGTAATTGGTAGCCACATCGCTCACCAAGGTGGTGACCACGGTCTTGCGGTTCGCTTCCGCGCTCAGAAGATTTGCGCGCGCGGCTTCGGTGGCACGGCGCAGCCTGCCCCACAGATCCACTTCGAAGGAGAGCAGATTCAGCGACGCTTCTCCGAAGTTTCGATTCTGATCGGGAAGAAGCGCCGGAGGGATGGGCGTGGCTCCGTCGCGCGAGAGCCGGTTGATTTCGACGCCCCCGCTCGCGCTGAATTGTGGAAACTGATCGGACCGCGTGATGCCCAAACTGGCGCGCGCTTCTTCCACCCGCGCCACCGCGATACGAAGATCATAGTTTTGCAGCAACGCGGTCTTGATCAAGGCTTGCAATTGGTCGTCGTGGAAGAGCTCAAACCATTTCAGATCGGCGAGAGAGAAGGCCTCTTGGGGAGGGAGCGGCTCCGGCGCGCGGAACTGCGCTGGGGTTGCGAGTTTGGGGCGCTGATAATTGGGACCCACGGTACAGCCACCCAGCAGGGCCAGCAGCGCGAACACGAAGCATCGAAACACACATGGGCGCATGCATTAATCCCCTTGCGCCGGCGACGGCGGAGGCACAATAGCGAGGTCCTTCCCCACACCCGCGCCCGAAATCTTCTCGACAACGTAAAACGCCGAAGGAATGATGAAAATGCCGATGAAGCTGGCGGCCAGCATACCGCCGATCACGGTGGTTCCCATGATCTGGCGCGACACGGCCCCGGCTCCGGTTGCGATCCACAGCGGAACGCATCCAAAGATGAAGGCGAACGAGGTCATCAGAATGGGCCGCAAGCGGAGGCGCGCGCCTTCGAGCGCCGCATCCATCAAGGGTTTGCCTTTTTCGAGCTCGTCCTTGGCAAATTCAACGATCAGGATCGCGTTTTTCGCCGCCAGACCGATCAGCATCACCAGTCCGATTTGCGAATAGACATCGCCCTCGATCTGCAGCATGTAGGGCGGCAGCACATGCGACAGTATGGTCCGGCGCAGCAACAGAACAGCGAAGGCTCCGAACACCGCCACGGGAGTGCTCAGCAACACGCTGAAGGGCAGGCTCCAGCTTTCATAGAGCGCGGCGAGGATCAGGAAGACGAAAAGCAGAGAGAATCCGAAGATTACCGCCGGCGGCACGCCTTGCTGCGCTTGTTTTTCGAGGAACGAGATACCCGAGTAGTCGTAGCCCATCCCAGGCGGCATGGTTTGCGCGAACACGTCCTCGAGCGCCTTCATGCCCTGCAGGGAGCTATAGCCCGGCGCGGCGCTTCCGTTCAGTTGGGCCGAGCGGTATTCGTTGAAGCGCATGGTGAACTCGGGGCCGGTGCGCGATTCAAATCGCGTCAACGCCGACAGCGGCACCATCTCTCCCTTATCGTTCTGAACGAAGAACTGTCCGACATTTTCCGCTTTGGTGCGGTACTCATTCTCGGCCTCCACGTATACCTGCCACTGGCGGCCGAAGCGGTTGAAATAGTTGACGAACAGACCACCCATAAACGTCTGGATGGTCCGGTAAACGTCGTTCAGTGGCACTCCCTGCTTGATCACCTTGTCCCGGTCCACGTCCACGAATTGTTGCGGAACGCTCGGCAGGTATGTGGTGGTAAGCCCCGCGATCTCCGGTCGCTTGCGTGCCGCGGCCATAAACTTGTTGAGATTGTCCGACAGATATTGAATATCGCGGCCGGCTCGATCTTCTAAAATGAACGTGAATCCTCCAGAGGTGCCGACGCCCGGGATGGCGGGCGGCGAAAAGCTGAAGGCCACTCCTTCAGGAAGCTTGCTGAGCTCTTGATTGAGGTGCGCCTTGATCGCCTGCACCTGTTCTTCGCGGCGTTTGCGGTTGCTCCACTCTTTCAACGTGATCCAGGCGAATCCGTTGTAACTGGTACGCACATAGCTAAGAAGGCTGAACCCCAGAACGCTGGTGGTGGATTCCACTCCGGGCGTTTTCGCCAGGATCTCCTCTATCTTCCGCATCACCAGGTCCGTCCGTTGGAGTGATGCGGCGTTGGGGAGTTGGAGGTTGAGGTACAAGAAGCCCTGATCCTCGTCCGGGACGAAACTGCTGGGCAGTTTGTCGCTGATGAAATAGCTGGCGACAGCAAAGCCCGCCAGGATAATCATGGCCAGCGCGCTTTTTCGGATCAGCACGCCAGAGAGCCGGACGTAGTTATCAGTGGCCAGCCCGAACATGCGATTGAACCAGGCGAAGAATCTTCCCAGTGGTCCTCTGCTCTCCTGCTTGGGCTTCAGCAGAAGAGCGGCCAGCGCGGGACTAAGAGTTAGAGCGTTGAACGCCGAAAGAATCACGGAGATCGCAATCGTCACGGCAAACTGCTGATAGAGCCGTCCAGTGACACCGGGAATAAACGCGGTCGGGATAAACACCGCGGAGAGCACCAGCGCGATACCGATCACGGGACCCGAGATCTCTTCCATGGCCTTGATCGCAGCTTGCTTGGGCGCCACTCCCTGTTCGATAAATCGCTCCACTGCTTCCACCACCACGATGGCATCGTCCACCACCAGGCCGATGGCCAGCACCAGTCCGAATAACGAGAGCGTGTTGATGGTGAATCCGAACAGCGGGAAGAAGATGAAGGGTCCGACCAGTGATACCGGAACGGCGAGCAGAGGAATCAGCGTCGCCCGCCAGCCTTGCAGGAACAGAAACACCACGATGATTACCAAAACGATCGCGATGAGCAGCGTTTCGACAATCTCTTTCATGCCTTCGGTCACGGCGCGCGTGGTGTCGATGGAGACCGAGTAGTCCATGTCCTGAGGAAACCGGCTCTTTGCGCCGGCCATTAGCTTTCTAATCGCCGCGGCCGTGTCCACCGCATTCGATCCCGGCAATTGGTACAGCGCCATCACCGCGCTCGGTTTGCCGTTCAAGCGTCCGGCTACGCTGTAGTCCTGTGCGCCCAACTCCACTCTCGCGACATCCTTCACCCGCACGATGCCGGTAGTGGGCGTTTCGCGGATCACGATGTTCTCAAACTCTTCGGGAGAAATGAGACGGCCTTGTGCGCGAACCGCGTAGGTGAACTCCTGACCCTTGGGAGCCGGCTCGCTGCCCACCTGGCCGGCTGGGTTCACGGTGTTTTGGGCCTGGATGGCCGAGATGATCTCGGGGACGGTGATCTCCAGTTTCGCCAACTGATCGGGTTTCACCCACAGGCGCATGGCGTATTGGCCCGCGCCGAAGATTTGCACCTGTCCGATTCCGCGCACGCGCGTGATTGGATCGTTCAGGTTGATGTAAGCGTAGTTGGCGAGAAAACGCGCGTCATAGGTGCCCCGCGGCGAATAGATCGCCACCAGCATGAGTGGCGCGATGACGGACTTCTGAACCACAATCCCATAGTTGTTGACTTCGGCCGGTAACTGCGACGCGGCCAATGTTTCGCGGCTTTGCGCCAGGATCAGATCGGTGTTGGGCTCGGTCTTCACGTCGAAATCGACCGTCATTCGCATCTGGCCGTTGGCGGTGGCATTGAGCGAGTACATGTAGTTCATGTTGTCCACGCCGCTCATCTGCTGTTCGATGGGAGTGGCTACCGACTGCTCGATGGTTTGCGCATCCGCGCCCACATAGGTGGCGTTAATCTGGATCTCCGGCGGAGCGATCTGCGGAAATTGGGCCACCGGCAAGCTGACGATGGAGACAACACCGATGATCACCGTCAGGATGGCGATGACCATAGCTACAATCGGCCGGTTGATGAAAAATTTGGACATGGCGCGCTATTTGGATCCGTACGCCTTGGGGGTGACCTGCAGTCCCTGACGAACCCTTTGCAGCCCTTCGGTAACAACGCGTTCGCCGGGATGCAAACCGTCGTTGATCAGCCACTGGTTGCCCACGCGGTCCCCCACCATCACCGTGCGAATGTTCACCTTGTCGTCTTTTTCGACAACCGCAATCTGATAGCTGCCTTGCAGTTCGTTCACGGCGCGTTGAGGAACCAGAAGAGCGCCGGTTTGCACTCGAGTGGCAGTGCGCACTCTTCCGTATTGTCCGGGCCGTAGCGTATTCGTCGGGTTCGGGAACAGAGCCGCCAATTGAATGGCGCCGGTCCGGACATCCACCTGGCGATTGGCAAAGTCAAACCTTCCGCTCTGAGGATACGTGGTCCCGTCCGCAAGAATGAGTTTCAAGTCGAGCCGCCCCTGTTGGGCCTGGCGGCTTTCGGCGGTCGGGTAGCGGCGCGCGAAATCCAGATACTCCTGTTCGGAGACCACAAAGTACACCTTGATCGGGTCGAGCGTCGACACGGTTGTAATGGTGGGGCTGGCAGCACTGACCAACGAGCCCACCTGTTGTTGCGCGATGCCCGGAATACCGTCGATGGGCGACGTAAGTTGCGTGAATCCCAAGTTTATCTGCGCCGCTTCGGCGGTAGCTTTCGCCGCTTGAACAGCGGCGCTGGCAGCGAGAATTTGCGCGCGCGCCGTGGCCACTTGGGCCTGCGCGGCTTGTACCTGCGCTTTGGCCGCGAGATTGTTCTGCGTGGCGTTGTCCAGATCCTGGGTCGTGATGGCCTGCTGCTGCGCAAGTGGAATGTAGCGATCCACATCCAGCTGCGTGCGGTGCTGATTCGCCTCTGCGACGGCAACCTGCGCTTCGGCCTGCGCCAATTCGGCCCGCGCCTGAGCCAACTGTCCCTCGGCCTGCGCCTGCTGCCCCTGAGCCAATTGCAACGCGGCCTGAAACGGACGAGGATCGATCTGAAAAAGTAATTGGCCCTTCTTTACGAACGATCCCTCTTTGTACGCTTGTTGCAGCAGGTACCCGGTTACCTGGGCCTTGATGTCCGCGTTATCGTAGCCATCCAACGTGCCGATCCACTCGCTGTAAATCGGGACGTCGCGCTGTTCCACCGTGACAACTTCCACCTCGGGGGGCGCGGGAGCCGTGGCTCCGCTGGTCTCATTCGAGCAGCCTGTTGTTACAGCAAACGCCACAGCCAATGCCGCGATCGCAAGCACTGCTAAATTAAAACGCTCCAGCGTGCTGGCTAGCATCTTTGCATTGTAGCCCCCGCTCCGGCGATGCCCAATTTTTGCATGCGGTGCAGCAGGGTGGTGCGCGGCAAACCGAGGCGTACGGCGGCGCCGCGGCGTCCGCCCACAACCCAATCCACGGAACGAAGCACTTCCAGAATATGAGCGCGCTCGGCGTCGGCAAGCGTCATGCCAGGGGCGGAGGCAAAGGTTTGCCCTTCGGTACACTTCAGATCTCCCAGGGGTGCGGACAACACATGTCCGGAAGAAAGAATGACGGCCCGCTCGATGAAGTTCTGCAGCTCGCGAATATTGCCGGGCCAATTGTACTGCTTGCAGTGTTCCATCACCTGTTCGGGAACAACGTCAATCTGTTTCTTCATGCGGTCGGCGAACTTGTTCACGAAGTGCCACACCAGGTGCGGAATATCGTCGTATCGCTCGCGCAGAGGGGGAAGGGAAATGGGGAACACATGCAGCCGGTAAAACAGATCCGCCCGGAACTGGCGCTCCTGAACCATCTTGGCCAGATCCCTGTTGGTAGCCGCCACGATTCGAACGTCCACGTGGATGGTGCGTGTACCGCCGAGCCTTTCGAATTCCTGCTCCTGCAACACGCGCAGGAGCTTGGGTTGCAATTCGAGCGGCAGATCGCCGATCTCGTCCAGAAACAACGTGCCTTGATGGGCCATTTGAAAGCGTCCGATAGCCGTGTTGATGGCGCCGGTATAGGCTCCGCGCTCGTGGCCGAACAGTTCGCTTTCGAGCAGGCCGCTCGGAATGGCGGCGCAGTTGAGCGTCACGAATGGCTCGTGCTTGCGCGAACTGTGGTCGTGCACGGATCTCGCAAACAGTTCTTTACCGGTGCCGGTCTCGCCTTGGATCAATACAGCGCTGTCTGTGGGAGCCACCATGTGGACCGCATTCAGCGCGCGGCGCATGCCGGTGCTGGAGCCGATCAATTCGTAATCAGTTCGAGAAGAACTCCGCAGGGGAATCGTAGTTGCCAAAGTAGCCATGATTTAGTTCCTCCTCCTGGTGCGCTACCTGGCGCGCTCAGGATCGATAATCTACTTTGCGGCAACCGGGCCCAAGAGTCATCCCGAGATCGAAGTTATTTTCAGTACCACTGTCGGCCCGGAACTATATAACCCGATCGTGGTACTTTTGGCCCACCCTGGAGTTACTCTTCGGAGCGCCGTGGAATGATAATTTCGCGGCGGCCGAAGAGACGCCCATCGAGTGAGAAGGCGCCAGGCCCCAGGAAGATGATGGCGATGGTAACAATGCCGATCAGCACCACCGAGAGGGTTGAGTCGAACAAATTGGGAACCGGCGCCGGCAGCAGGGACAAGCCAGTGCCGATTGCTGCCAGGCCGGTGAGCAGCGCTGCGATTGGCGTCAACAGACCGATGAGCAAGGCCGCTCCGGCCACTACTCCAACGACAAGTCCTACCCAGGCGCCGGGTATACTCTCGCTTCTCGTACTGAGATAAAACCCACCCTGGATGAGCGTCAGGACCCCGACCGTCACGCGCAGTAACAGAAGGCCTACTCCAGGCCACCCAGCCGGGAAAGCCGAAAATAGTCGTTGCAGGTGGCCATCCCCCGTTTCTTCGTGCTTCGAAACGCACCTGCATTCAGGCTAGGGGATGCTGCGGCAAAAGGAATCCCGATAGCTCGGAATATTTAAATAACACTATTGAGGTATTGGCGTTGGCTGGTAAAGCTCCGTAAATACTTACAATTGAATGATGCCCCGCCGTACGGCGATGGCGACAGCCTGCGTTCGATCGGTGGCTCCCAGCTTTTCCATGATGTGCTTCACGTGTACTTTGACCGTCTCCTCCGAGATGAACAGCCGTTCGGCAATGTCGCGATTGCGATTGCCTGCCGCGATCAAGCGCAGAACGTCAATCTCGCGCGCCGTCAAGGACTCGTCGCTCAAATGCTCGGCCAGGTGACTGGCTACTTCGGCCGGAACGCGTTTTTTGCCGGCGTGCACGTGACGGATCACATCCAGCAGCTCGCGCGGAGGCATGCTCTTGAGCAGATAGCCGCGTGCGCCGGCCTCGAGCGCTCGCTGAATCTCAACGTCGCCTTCAAACGTGGTCAGCATGATGATGCGAGCGTCGGAAAACTCGGCGCGGATCGCGATCATGGCGTCTATGCCGCTGGCGTCGGGGAGCCGAAGGTCCATGAGCGTTACGTCCGGCTGATGCTGCCGGAACTGCTGCAAGGCTTCGCCGGCATTGGCAGCTTCGGCGACCACTGACATGTCCGTCTGATTATTGATGATGGCTGCCAGGCCCTCCCGGAGCAGGGGATGGTCGTCGACACTTAAGACGCGGATACGGAGTGGATCGGTCATTTCTCTCTTCTTCCATTACTGGGATTCGCTTCCACATTGGATGCCGGCGGCGGGCGCTTGGAACCGCGAGAATATAGCCGCGAGAACCAGCGCGGCCCGCGCCCGTGCGACTGTGATGTAAAGGCCACGTGGCTGGGGACTAACAGCTCCACCTCGGTGCCCGCCGCCGGGCTGCTCCAGACGTGAAACTTGGCGCCAATTCTTTCCGCCCGCTCGCGCATGCCGGGCAACCCCCAATGTCCTTCGCGCCCGGTTTGAAGCGTTCCGGGATCGATCCCACAGCCATTGTCGCGTACCAGCACCCGCAGCCGGTCGGCCGAATATTCCAGCTCCAGCTCGATGCTCTTGGCTCGCGAGTGGTGGAACGCGTTGGCCAGGGCCTCGCGCCCGATGCGATAGACTTCGTCGCGAAGCATGGGGTGCAGCGGCCGCGCCTGGCCGTCGACAATGACGCGAAAGGCCACTTCGCCGTCGGTCTTAGCACCCAGCGCGAGTTCCTGCTGCATGTTGGCAAAGGCCTGCTCCAGATTCATCGAACTGGTTTGGGGCGAGCGCAGCCCTCGTACGGCATTGCGGCCCTCTTCGATGACCTGCTGCATGAGCTGAAGGACGCGGCTCAAGGAGTGGAGCGAGGGCGATTCCGGAGGCAAGCGATCCACAGCCACATGCAATTGCATGGAGGCGCTGAGGAAGCCTTGCAGCAGTGTGTCGTGCAGCTCCTGAGCTATCCGGGTGCGTTCAGCGAGCCTTTCTTCGAAGCGGACATTCAGCTGACTGGTGAGCTGGCGCAGCCGCAGGCGATAGACGGCGAGGATAGCAAGAGCGAAGAGCACCACGCCACCGACTCGGAACCACCAGGTTTGCCAGAATTCGGGAGCCACATCCAAATCGATGCTGGCCTCGTTTCCGCTCCACACACCGGCGGTATCGCTGGCCTGAACATGAAAGCGATAAGGGCCCGGGCCGAGGTTGGTATAGGCTGCCTCCCGTTTTTCCACCGGCGCACTCCAATCGTGGTCAAAGTTATCCAGCTTGAAACGATAGCGCACGCGATCGGGCACGGAGAGATTGAGCCCGACGAAATCGAAAATGATTCGCTGGCTGCCGCGTGGAATATGTACGGCGGAACCCATGGCGACTGGGACGTTGTCGGCGGCAACAGACTGAATATGCGCGATCAGCGGGACATTGTTACGATTGAGGCGGGCCGGATCCACCACCGAAATCCCGCGGTTCATGGAGACCCAGATCTGCCCCAGAGGGTCTGCCACGACGGATGGCTGGCGCTTCACTCCTTCGGTTCCGCGCAAACCGTCGACGAGAGTGAAGTCTCGCATATCACCCTCCGCGAGGTGGCCGTGCATCAACTTCCCGCGGTCGATACGCAGAACGCGATCCGACGTTGCGATCCAGAGCGCCCCATAACGGTCTTCGGCGATTCCGAAGATTTGTTCGCGCAAGTGTTCGGGGACAGCGGCGATACCTTGAAACCTGCCACCGGCGCGGAAGGCCAGGCCCGCTGAGGTTCCCACCCACAGCACGCCACCCGAGTCCTGGAAGAGACAATTCACGTTATCCGAAGGCAGGCCGTCGCGCGAGGCATAAGATATCCAACGATCATTCGCCAAGGCGCTCAATCCATTGGGAGTAGCGAACCACACGATCCCGTCCGTGGTTTCAAGAATGGACGCCACGGTATTCGACGCCAGACCTTCGAGGATGGTGAAGGTGGTGAATTTTCCGTTTCTAAGCCTGCTTACGCCGCCACTGAGGGTTCCGGCCCAGAACGTGCCATCGCGAGATTTGTATACCGAATAGACGCTATTTTGAGCCAGCCCGTTCGCTTGGGTATAGGTGGTGGCTTGGAAGAGAGCAGCATCCGAACCAGGTTCCCAGCGGAGCTCGGTGAGGCCGCCGCGTTGCCTGCCTAACCAAAGCTCACCCGGTCTTCCGGCGATCGAATAGATTACGTCTCGATCTAAACCGGCTTGGTGGATCGCCGCGTGTTGTCCGTTTTTCACCCACCAGAGGCCGCCAGCGACGGGAGGAAACCACATTCGGTTTTCCGGGTCGACGAACACGGGATTGCTGCCGTCGGTAGGCAGACCCTCGGGCGTAGAATACGAAACGAACGCGCTATCGCGGAGCCGATCGAGCCCGCTCGAGCTTCCACTCCAGAGATTTCCCTCACGGTCTTCGAATAGCGCCGTGACAGCCTGATGCGGCCCGGCCCCGCCTGGTTCGTCGCCCAGATCAACCAGGGACGCGACGCCATTTCCGTTCAGCCGCAGCAGTCCTTGGGAGTCTGTGCCGATCCAGAGGTTTCCGTCCCGATCGCGGGTCATGGCGAGAGCCTGGAAGCGATTCATTTTCGCCGGGAGCCCGGCCGAGGTAAGCGCGGTGCCGTTCCAACGCGCGATTCCGTCGTCGGTGCCAATCCACATGCCCTGGTTTCCATCTGGAAGCAAGCAGTTGATCTTGGCGTCGGGGAGCCCGGTGCGAATCAAAGATGTCTCATTCCCCGCGTGCCGAAACAGCCCCGCATCGCGCGTTCCCATCCAAAGGCCGCCTGGAGTCTCGGCGAGCGACAGTACGGGGGAGCGGGGCCGGGATGATCCGGACTCCAGCACCGCGAATCTGCCATCGTGGTACCGCAGTACGAGGCCTCCGTCCTTGGCGATGAGCAGCTCCCCTTGAGCGTTCTGGGACATGGCCGTAATGCTGGCATCCGATAGCGTGCTGGGAGCGCCCTCAAATACGCCGTTGCGATATCGCACCAGAGTTCGGCCTTGCATTTGGATCCATAAGCTTCCGTCGGAAGCGGGTGACAATCCCAGAACGTTTGCGATCTGATAGTTCCGCGAACTATCGTTCATCAGGACGAAATTCCAGCCATCGAAACGAACCAGGCCTGCTTGGGTGCCGATCCAAAGGTAGCCGTCGGAGGTTTGCGTGATGGCATAAACGGGGCCCCGCGGAAAGCCCTGCTCGGGACCCCAACGGTCATGTATGTACTGCGACATGGCGCGGCTTGGATCCATGGCGTGCACCGGAAGCAGGCAGCAAGCGATGCCGATGGCTAGGAGCGCACAGCGCCCGATGCGGCGTTTACTGGAGTGGTCAAGGCAGGTACTCAAATTTCTCAATAACCACCTCGACTGCGTGTTGCAGAGGATTCTTATCGTTTACGAACGGGTACAGATCCAAATGGACTGCTTCGCCACCCGGCAGCGGAACACCTGAGGTGAACACGTGTTCGGAGACCACTTCGCCCGGCTGGCGAACGGTCTTAAAAGAAACGCGCCCCGGCTGCCAGTTAAACGCATAGGTGAGGCGTCCTGATGGCGCCGAAAATCGCACTACGTTGGCCGGAATGTAATAAGGCTGCACAACGTATTGGGCGTTTTTGCCACCCGGATCGCCCCAGCGGCTGACCTCAGTGTCCACTTCCCGATGGTTGACGTCCGTCATGGAATCGTCCCAGGTGAACATGCCGAGCACGGCGGCCGGTTCCAAAGAAGAAACGTCGCGGACGTCAAACGAATACGATCCGTATCCCAGGCTGCGGGTAAGCGTCACCTCCGCGCACGTCCACTCGCCCAAGCCGCGCGCGATGCGCAGATGCAACCGCCCGCTGGTATCCGTCCAGGCATTGGAGGGATCGAAGTTGTTGGTGGCGCCTCCGCGGTTGCTCGGCACGCCACGGATCTCCCACTCGTAGCCGCTGAAATGTAGGGTTCTTGAGACCATCAGCCGCGAAGGTTCCCCTTTGGCGCTGGCAACGGCGATCACGGGTCCGCCTTTCTGCGGCAGATTTTGCACGGTTTGCGTCGGACGATAACTCGGTTCCACCAGCAAGGCTGCATATTCGGTGCCGAGGTGTGTGAAATTCTGCCAATGCTGATCGGCCCGGATGCTGGTGAATGGTTGATCGGCGAAAGGCTGAACCCACCAAAGGCCGCCGCTTCTAGCGAATATGACAATTTGCTGGCCGGTGTGCGCGCCGTCGACGAGTCCCTCTATGATGGCCCGGCTTTCGGTGCCGCCGTCATCCGATCGGGGCAGGCGGCTAAATTTAATGGACGGAGCTGCATTGGTCCCTGCTGTTCCGCATCCATTTAACAAGGCAATCGCGAGCCCCAGCGCGGCGGCGCCCCAGTGCGGACGCGAATTGTCAGGTCGGTACGCCAAGCGGAGGCTCATCTGTTGACATTACGGCGGGGGAGGCGCCGTAGGTTCATGTTAACTCAAGCTAGAAATATAGCTTTAGTCCGATCTGCACTTGCCTGGGCTGATTGGCCTGGCTAGATATCTCGCCGAACGTGGCGTCGCCTACGTTGGCGTCCGGTGCGGCGAACTGCACGCGGTTCAAGACGTTGAAAGCCTCCAGGCGGATCTCGAGCCGCGCACCTTCGCGGAATCCCAAGGGGATCTCTTTGAAAAGCGATGCCGTGAGATTATCGGTTCCCGGGATTCGTGCGTTGGAGAGGATGCGCGGCGCATCGCCGTCAGTGTAGGGAGCGGGTTCGACGGCCACTTGAGGATTGGCGAAATAATGATTCAAATTGCCGGTTCCAGCCACCTGCAGAGGAGCCAGCAGATTAGGATATTGGTTGCCATAGGTCGGCAAGTTGACGCTGCAGCCGCCGCACAAGAAGAGCTGAACGGGAAGCCCGTCGTCGATGCGATAGATTCCGTTCACCTGCCAGCCTCTCGCCAGGATGCCCGTCCAGCCGGTCAGGCGTTTCCCAAAAGGCAATTGATAAAGGAAGCTGAATTGAGCGATCTGGGGAATGCTAAAGACCGAGAGGGAACGATCCAGGCGCAGATTGTTCGGGTCCCGCGCGCTCGATTCGGCTGTGGTTGAGCCGCCGGTGAGAAACGAATAACCACTGGAGGCGAGCGAGGAATCGTCCAGGCTCTTCTGGAACACATAGGTGAACAGAAATTGAACGCCTCCCGAGAAACGCTTCTCGATGCGGAGTTGCGCGGCGTTGTAAATCGAATTGGCCCAGGGAACAAAGCTGCTGCTGATGCCCGACGCCGCTCCCGAGCTGTATTGCGGATACGGTACGTAAAGCTTCCAGCGCGGGATAGTCGCGCCCGATAAATCCGCACTACCGCTGATGATCCCCTCAAACGGATTGGGCACCTGCGCCAGGTAGTAGGATGGATCCGCGCGAAACGCAGCGGCAATGGCCGCCGGCAGCGCGTCCATGTGATCGGCGTAGCCCATCGCGTAGAGGTGCGTCCCTTTTCTACCGATGTACTCGGCATCCAACAATACTGACCAGGGGAGCTGGCGCTGGATGCCTAAACTCCAGGATTGCTCCTGCGGAGTCTGATTCAGGCTTCGAACCGGTATGTTGGTCAGCGCCTGCCCCAGGAGCGTGGAAGCTCCGTCTTTATTGCCAACAGCGGTTTGGATTCCAAATGGGAACGGATTGCGCAGAAACTCCAAAGGAAGCCACGGCTCGGAAGGGACGTTGCTGACGCCGGTTGTAACCGCATCGTATCCCAGAAAGCCGCCGGAGACGGCATTGCCGACCACGCCTACGTCGGAGGGATCGTAGTAGATTCCATAGCCGCCGCGTAGGATGGTGCGATCCAGAACCTGGTAAGCAAAGCCGAACCTGGGCCCCACCTGGCCCCAGTAAGTATTGAACTCGGTGCTCGGATTTCCGCCCACGCCAACGTATTCCACCGCGCCGTGAAGATTCAATCCAGGAACCGAGATCGGTGCGGCGGCCGACGGATCGAAGTAACTCATCTGGTTGAAGCGCTCGGTACGCGGCGTGGTGACGTCGTAGCGCAAACCAAGATTCAGGGTCAGTTTCGAGTTTACGCGCCAATTGTCCTGAACGAATCCGCCGAACTGAAAATTCCGGGTGGAAGTGTAGGGAGGGATTTCGTATTCGCTGAAAGCGTTATCCACATAGCCGATCATCAGCCCAGCCAGCGCATCGCCACCCACTCCCGCTGTGCCCGACGCCGTCCCGCCATTGGTAAACGCGAAGAGTCCATTGGGGGCCCCGGCCTGCAGGAAATTAATACGATGGCGCCGCACTTCGCCGCCCATCTTGATCTCATGCTTGCCCAGGATGTGATCGACGGAACCAACCACATGCCCGGTTTCGCTCGCGAACTTAAGAATGGAATAGAACTGGCCCCCGAGACAGCCATTGAATCCGTTGCAACCGTACGCACTGAAGAGCCAGATGGAGGGCGGAGTCAGAAAGCCTGAGGTGTCCATGTAGGCCGGCATGCCCAGCTCTTTCACCGGGTCGAAGCCTCCAAAGGATGCCGCGACACCCTGAGTTGGGTACCAATTGTGGGCGTATCCCACGGAGAGGCTCGCGAGCGTGGCCGAGCTGAAGGTGTGGACAAAATTAAGATCGCCGACCAGAGCGGCATGTTTAGTCGGCCCCTGCGTGTTCGTGTCGTAGACGGTTCCAAAGAAATTGGGGTTTTCGCCGGCGTCCCATTCATGCGAGAACCGGATGTTCGCGCTGTTCTTGTCGTTGAAGTGCTGATCGAGTTTGATATCGAGCGATTGCTGGTTGTAGGGGCTGGAAGCCGTAGTTTCCCAGTTGCGATAGGGATTGTAGGCGGCGGTTCCAACGTTGAGATTCGGGAACGGAAAGGCTTGCATCAATTTCGCTCCCACTGGATCGATCAGATTGCCGGGGGTGGAAGGCAGATTGCCCAGCCCGAAGGGAATGTTCGGATTGCCCGGACTAATATAAGTGGCAAGATTGTCGAACGGTATCGGTGCGCGGTTGGTGGCCATGTTCTGCGCGTTGGGCTGGCTGGTGTAGGGGTCGTAGATTTGCCCGGCGGGATTGGAGCAGACGCCCTCTGCGCTGAACGTGCCTCCCGCGCGCGAGCACAACTCGCCAAAGTTGCCGGATCGTTCGGCCGCGTCGGGAACGCCTGCAATGTTCGACGTCGCGCCGGTGAGCGCACGAATCCCATTGAAGTCGAAAAAGAAGAAGGTCTTGTTCTTAAAGATCGGGCCGCCGGTGGTGACGCCAAAGTCGTTGCGGGTGGAGTGCGGTTGCGCCAGGCCGGCGGAATTGGCGAAGAAATTATTCGCGTTGAGATCGTTGTTGCGAAAGAAATCGAACAGCTCGCCGTGGTATTGGTTGGTTCCAGATCGCGTCACCACGTTGACGATGGCGCCGCCACTGTTGCCGAACTCGGCGCTGAAATTGCCCTGCTGAATGGTGAACTCCTGAATGGCTTCCACGGGAGGCACATAGAGCGCTTTCTGCACGCCGGGGTTGTTGTCGCTGTTGGTGACGCTGACGCCGTCCAGCAACGTATCAGCCTGCGCGTTGCGGCTGCCGTCGGATACGAAATTCGTGACGAATCCAGGAGTGCTCACATTGTTGCCGTACGTGCTGCCGGGCGCCTGGGACACTCCGGGCGCAAGAAACGCCAGGTTGAAGGTGTTGCGATTCACCAGCGGAAGATCGTTGATCAACTCGCGAGGCAGGGTCTGGCTGATGGTGGCGTTGTCGGAGGGCAAGTATGCATTCGTCTCGACTGCAAAAATATCTCCGCCCAGGTCCAGACGCGCATCGAGCGTCATGCTTGCGTTGACGTCGACCACGATCTCTGGAAAATTGTATGCCCTGAAACCGGGAGCGCTCGCGGCCAATGAATAACGGCCTGGCGCAAGCGAGCGGAGGATATATCGGCCCACTTCATCGGTCTTGCCGGAATTCTTCGTTGCGCGATCGATGTCGGTTAGCGTTACTTTAGCCCCGGAAACTACCGCGCCCGAAGGGTCGGTAACTACGCCAGTCAGCGAGCCCGTGTATAGCTGGCCCCAGATCAGCGAGCAAAAGCAGAACAAGACGAGCAGGCATTTTGCCGTGCTTGCAACGCGATGGTTACGTTTCGTCTTCACTGATGCGAGCTACACTCCATCCTGCCTTCCGGGTTCGACGCTGTCAAATGTGCGTTGTAGGAACAATTCACGGCCGTCGCGTCCGGGGCGGCGTTGCCTTAACTGGTTGTTACCTAAGGTATTTCGCCGAGGTGTCTGAACGCCGGTTTCTAGTCGGACGATGAAACGGTAGCTGCTGCGGAACCGTCGCATGATTAGTGTCAACTTTGGCCCTACGCCTCGTTACATTGGGTTTCACGTTGGGCTTCGCGGCCATCGTCTCCGCGCAAGCCGACCGCGTTACGCAAACCGTCGATATTAAACAGCGCAGTGTCGTAACGGGGAATGTTCATCCCAAGGCGCTGGCGGCCGCCGTGGCCGGCAATGATCAGGGGCGAGTGGCGCCTTCCCTTGAGATGCCTTACATCACGCTAACGCTCGCCCCGTCTGCCAGCCAGCAAGCCGAGCTGGAAAAACTGTTGGTGCAACAGCAGACGCCGGGATCGCCGAATTATCAGCGTTGGCTGACGCCGGAAGAATACGGGCAGCGTTTCGGCGTGAGTGACGCTGACCTCAGCAAGATCACTCAATGGCTGGAGCAGCAAGGCCTGCAGGTGGTATCGGTGGCGCGCGGGCGGAATTGGATCGCGGCCAGCGGAACTGCCGCGCAGGCGGAGGCGGCGTTTCAGACCGAAATTCACAGCTACCTGGTGGACGGTGAGAAGCATTTCGCGAATGCGTCGGAACCCTCCGTACCCGCGGCGTTCGCCTCGCTGGTGAAAGGCATTCGAGGCTTGAACGATTTCCGCATGCAGCCGCGGCTGCGCACTTCGCTCGCCAAGCCTAAATACACCGCGGGATGGTGCGACAACTATTGTGTAGCTCCGGACGATTTCGCCACAATTTACGACGTCACGCCGTTGTACAACGCCGGGATCAACGGGGCTGGGCAAAAGATCGCGATTGCCGGCCAGGTAGAGGTCAATCTTTCCGACATCGAGCAGTTCCGCAGCATGTTCAATTTGCCCGTTAATGACCCGCAGATGCTGCTGGTGCCAGGCTCCAGAAATCCGGGGAGCAGCAACTCGGGTGACCTGGCAGAGTCTGATCTGGATCTGGAATGGTCCGGCGCGGTGGCGCGAGATGCAACCATCATTTTCGTTTACTCCAGCGACGTGATGACTTCGGTCGAATACGCAATCGACCAGAAGCTGGCGCCGGTGGTCAGCATCAGTTATGGGGACTGCGAGCAGGAAACGTCCGGGTCCGAGTCCAGCGCGTTTGTCGAATGGGCGGAGCAAGCCAACGCGCAGGGGATGACGTGGTTCGCCGCCTCAGGCGACAACGGCGCGGCGGACTGTAACGACTCGCAAAATCCCGGGTTGGCCGTGGATCTTCCCGGAAGCGTGCCGGAAGTAACCAGCGTAGGCGGAACGGAGTTCGTCGAGGGTACGGGCACCTATTGGAACGCAACCAACAACGCCAACGGGGCCTCTGTACTCTCTTACATTCCCGAGACCACCTGGAACGATAGCGTGGAAGACCAGGAGCCGTCGGCCAGCGGCGGCGGCGCGAGCATCCTGTTTACGAAGCCTTCCTGGCAAACCGGCCGCGGCGTTCCGTCGGATAATGCGCGCGACGTCCCGGATATATCGCTGAACGCGTCGGACGATCATGACCCCTATGCGGTTTATACCGGCGGCAGCTTGCAGGCTTACGGAGGAACGTCGGTGCCCGCGCCTTCCTTCGCGGGTTTGACCGTGCTCCTGAATCAAAAGCTCGGCTCGGGCGGGGTGGGCAATATCAATCCGAAGCTCTATTCGCTGGCGCAATCGAACCCAGGGATCTTTCATGACGTCACCACCGGAAACAATATCGTCACGGTGGCCTGTGGCAAGAGAGATTCCAACTGCGGCAACGTGCCGGTGGGATACTACGCGGGCGTGGGCTACGATCGGGCGACCGGGCTCGGGTCGGTGGATGCGTACCAGTTGGTGATGGGATGGAACGGCGGGAGCGTCACGCCGCCGGTGAACCCGTCGGTAAGCGTGAAGCTCATTAGCAATTTGAACACGGTGGCCAGGAACGACGTGGTGTATTTAACCGCCACGGTCACCTCCACCGCTGGGACGACGCCATCCGGATCGGTTTCGTTTTCGATCGCAGGCTCCTCGCTAGGAACCGCGGTGCTGACCGGATCGGTTGGTACGGCGACTGCGACGCTGGCGGTGAGCGGCCTGCAATTGCCGGCGGGCAGTGGAACCATTACTGCAACGTATGACAGCACGAGCACCGCGTCGGTGACGGTGAATGTCACCGAGTCCGGGTCCGGGTCGACGGCCGCACCGGCCATCGCTGGAGTAACGAATGGAGCCAGCTTCAAGCAAGGCTTCGCGCCGGGATCGATTCTGACGGTGTTCGGATCAAACCTGTCACCGGTGACCGAGAGTGCGCCCAGCGTGCCGTTGCCTCTGTTGATCTCGGGTGTAGAGGTGTTGGTGAACGGAATCGTCGCCCCGCTCTATTACGTCGCTCCGGGGCAATTGAACGTACAGATCCCTTATGAGACCGCGGCCAACAGCTCGGCGGTGGTGAGCGTCAACGATAACGGGCAGGTGACTACACAGACGTTTCCCGTGGCTCCGGCCGCGCCTGGGATTTTCACCAACTCGAGCGGCGCACTGGTTCCCACCTCTACTGCGGCGCGCGGCGCCGAGTTTGCCTTTTACATTACAGGCGCTGGTGCCGTTTCCCCGGAGATCCCAGATGGCGCGGCGCCGGCCACGTCCACGCCGCTTGCGGACCTGCCAGCGCCGACCGAGCGAACCACCGTGACCATCGGGGGCGTCGACGCTACCATCGATTTCATCGGCATTCCGTGGGCGCTGGTGGGCGTGACACAGATCAACGTGCAAGTTCCCAACGGCATCCCAACCGGTGTGCAGCCGGTGGTGGTGATGGTCGGCGATGTCGCCAGTTCGCCGGCCACCATCACCATTACGAACTGACCCGCTGAACTGACCGGCTGGGTTGGCCCGCTACGACCCGGAACTTGTCGCCTGGACGTTGCCTCTCACCCGATGGTGAGCGCTCGGTTTCTTCCCTTGCGCGCGCATTGCTTTGATGCGTGTGGCCCTGGCCAGCCGCCGTGCAGGGGTGACCAAGCTCCTTCCCGACGTGGATCCGTAGGGAATCTGGATCTGGTTCACGTCGGCGGCATCGGTGACAAACTCGACATAGACGCTGTCTCCAGAGGCCAGGCCGCTGGTGGGAACTTGCACATTGAGTTGATACAGGCCGGCAAGTTCCGGCGCCAGCCCTGCGTACGTAATGTTGCCAGGGTTGCCCACGGTTCCATTCTCTCCGTAGTCGTTGAAATAGACCGTGAGATTGCCGGCATTATAAAGATCGGAGTAACTCAGGGGACTGGTTGGCCCGAGGTCTCCGTCCGTGATCGGGGGCGTTACGGTACCGAGACCGGTGAGGAACATGGCAATGGTTTCGCCTGGCTGGGCCGGGTCGCTCGAAGAAATCAGATCGCCATTCGCATGCAGGGCCGCGGCGTCCCCGATCCCGTTCTGAGCCTGCGAGAAAGATCCTGGCGCCGAATCGCTGAGGTACATCTGTACCACATTCGATTGCACGCCGTTGTTGGTTACTTGAATGTTCGCGAGGCCAGTCTGGTTGGATGCCACCGCGTACGGCACAATCACCGACAACTGCGTCGGACTCACATAAAAAATCGGGCAAGGCAAGTTGTCGATCGACACGGAAACGCCGCCCAAACTCGAGGGGAACGTCTGACCGCCCGCCATCGACATGCTGGTCGAAGCGAGGCCTGTGCCGAACAGCGTGATCAGCTCACCCGGCGCGAGACTGGCCGTAATCGGCTGGAAACTGGCAGCGTTCGCCACTCCGATGGGATTGAGATAGACGCCCGTTCCGGAGAATGACGCCGCATGCAAGCCCACCTGCAGCGAGAACAGCCCGTCGGTCCCGATGCCGACAAACGCGAGTCCGCCATCGCCAAAGATATACTCATACCCGTTGGAGTCGACACCTGTGGTCCCATCCGGGTTCAGATTGATTTGATCGTCCGTGCCAAAGTCGATGGCGAAAAGAGCCGCCGGGACATTCAGCCGTTGATGTACGATGGCGTCGCCGGAACTGTCGCCGGAAATGTTGGTCGATCCATAATACGAGTCCGTTCCCGAGTAACTGGGCAAATCTTCTAAAGCCGTGGTGAAATACAGTCCTCCGTTGAGGCTGTTCGTTGCGCTAACCGTCAGGGCCTTTACGCCAAAGAATATGTCGTAACCAGACGCAGTCCATCCCAGGATAAAGTTGCCGTCCGCGGACTGAAATAAAGTCTTGGAGCCGGTGAACAGTGCGTTTGTCGAACTGACGCCCGTGGGCAGTGGAATGGTCAGCGTGGCGCTTCCGTTGCTGAAATTATAAGCGGCGCCCGTGATGGACTGCATCAGTGAACTGGCATTCTGGTTGGCCGCCTGGCCGTTCAAGGTGATCGCGCCGAAGTTTCCCTGACCATCTGGGGTTAGCTCGAAAAGCGCATTCTTGATGGCCGTGCTGCCTGCTCCGGTGAAATCCAATAAACCCGTCTGATAGGGTGTAGTAAAGCTCGCGTTGGTAGGGGCGGCGCCAACGGGAATAGCGATAAAAATGTCGTTGAGAATGCCAATCTCTTCGGACTCCGTCGAGCTTCCCGTATACACGCCCTGCGCCACGGCTCCATAAATGTCGTAATTGAAATTGGTGGGATAGAGCGGATTGGCGATGTAGCCTGTTCCATTCGAACCGATCGCGTAGGTCCCCGAAACGGTTAGGGCCTGGGGCGTGCCGCCCGTAACCGTGTTGTCGACCGTGGTGCCCGTGAGGGCATAATTCCCAGCGCCATCGAAGGTGATGGCGCCGTAAGTTGCGGTAACCTCCGTCGGATTGCCGTTGGCATCCACATTCGGTATCGCCACGTGCCGGAACTCAAAGCTCCCATGCAGCAGGCCGTTCCCGCTCGTGTCTTGAGTCTGGCCAAATGCAACCGCCATCCCGAGCAGGGCCGCCAGCGGAAGCAGGAATTTGTTTAGGGTTAAATGCATGAACCTCTAGATTGACACGACAGCAAGCGCGCTTCCAGCCTATTTCAGTGACACGAGCGTTACAGGCAGGCTTGCGCTTCATTACATAGAACCCCGGGAGC
>JBEKLB010000061.1:0-20696 GCA_050010415.1 Bryobacteraceae bacterium
TATGTCCGTGGTGGCACGGCCCCTCGATATATCGGAGTTTGCGACGGAACGGCGGTCCCGTCAACGCTTCCCGCTCACGCTGGCTGTGGAATATAGGTTGTTGGGCAAGGGGGAGCGTTGCGGATCCGGCCAGACCCGCAACATCAGCAGCGGCGGCGTGCTGTTTGAAGTCGCCGATTTGCTGCCTTTTTCCGGGTTGATCGAACTGATGCTGAGCTGGCCCTGCGTGCTGAACGGAGCGTGCGCGCTGAAGCTGATGATGAAGGGACGGGTGGTACGAAGCGAGGGCCGGGGCATCGCGATAGAGTCCAGACAATATGAATTCCGCACTGCCGGTCTGGCGGGCGGGACGCTGGCGCAGGATCTGAGATTGCTGACCCTCAACCCGTGATTGCCAGCTCCGGTTCTACCCTAGTCCTCATCATTGATGAAGATTTAGGATTCCTGATGTGGCTTGGGGAATTGTTCGCCGAATTGGGATGCCAGGCGATGCCGGCATTGCATTGCCGGCAGGGGCTAGCCCTAGCCAAGCAGTTGAAGCTGCCCATTACGATCCTTATCGTGAATCCGGAATTGCGCGGCTACCAGCAAATGGTCCGGCTACTGGCGGCGGCGAATCCCGGCTTGCGGGTAATCCCGATACGCGATTCAACGGCTGATGGGAAGGGCGTTCGAAGCGAAGCGAGCGGCACAGGAGCGCAGAGCGTACTGGAGCGGCCTTTACCCTGGGAAAACATTTCCCGCGCGGAATGGCTGGCTAAAATTCGCAAGTTGCTTTTTCTGGCAGCCGGTAGTTAATCGCGGGCCGGCCGGTCTACGGTGCATTTTGCCGGAAAGCGCGTTCTGGTTTTAACGCAGGCTGCGGCTTCTCCGCGGGTTCCGTTCTGACTGCATAGAAAGCGATACCGGCCAGCATGGACAGGCCGCTGTACAAAAAATAGAGCAGATGCATGGGCACGGTCCGGATAGCGAACGGCCAGCCGCGCAGGCGCGCAAAAAATCGATAGAGCGGAAGGTTCAAAAGAATCGCGAGCAAAATCGCGAGACCGGCGAGCATTGGAAAGCGCAGGGCCAGCACCGGCGCGAGGCAGACCAGGGCCACGCAGAAGCGCTGTTCCACCCGCAGGTTCAGATCGTTCGGCATTGCGCCGCTGCGGAGCATCAGCAGGGTCCAGGGGATGGCGCGATCGAAAATGTCGGTGCGCAGCAAGCCCACCAGGTTCCAGCGCTTGAGATGCTTTACCCCCAGATCGGGGTCAAGACGGATGCACCCACCGGACCGGCAAATCGCGGCGCCGAACTCGATGTCCTCCACTGACGGCCGCGTCCAGTGTTCTGGAAAGCCTCCAGTCTGGAGAAAGAAACTCCGCCGGATGGCGCCACACCCGGTCCAGAATGTGCTGGCGTCGCGACGGCCGTGATGATGGACAAAGGAATGGAACAGATTTTTGTACTGCGAGAGGAAGTTCGGCTCCGACGGTTCAAAATCGTAGGATCCGATCACGGCGTGGATGGAGCTGTCTTCGGCCAGTGCGCGCGCGGCCTTGGCAATGGTGCCCGGTTGCACGCAAACATCGGCATCGATGAACAAGAGGATCTCTCCTGGAGCGGCGAGCGCCCCGACATTTCGCGCCCTCGCCGGGCCCCCGCGAGTTTCCAATTCGATGACTTGCGCGCCCGCGCTTCGGGCAATCTCGACGGATTGGTCCGTCGATCCATCGTCGACCACGATGCATCCGCAGGACACATCGGTGGTACGAGACACGGCGTCCAGGCAGGCTCCCAGGGTGCTCGCCCCGTTGAAGACCGGGATGATGACGGAGACCTGGCTCACGCGATTAGGGTCATAAATAACAATTGACAATCAATCATACACTGCCGGGAGAACGGTGCGCGACGCTATTTTCGTGGATCGCCCTGCGGCGGCTCCGTCGTAGACTGGGATGACGCATGCCTCAGAGCCTGCCCGTTACCGCGGAAACGATTCGAATGTCCGACGCCAGGGGCCAAAGGACGCGCTGCCTGCTCTATGCACTGGCTGCGGCGCTGGCGGTAATTTCCTGGCAGGCCGCGACGGTGCACTTCAACTACAGCGGCAACTGGACCGCGCTGTTCATGACGGGAGACGTGCGGCCGATACCGCCGGAACTGGCTGCCGAGACCTACCGATTTCATGGGTCGACGGGCTATGACGGCCAATTCTACCGCTATGTGGCGCACGCACCCTGGTTCCGGCCGGATTGGTTCACCTACTTCGACTCGCCGCGGCTGCGATACCGGCGCATCCTGGTACCAACGCTCGCGTGGCTGCTGGCGGCGGGGCAAGATCGGCGCATCGACGCGGTGTACATCGGGCTGATCATCGGATGGATTTTCCTGGGCGCTTATTGGCTGGGGCTCTTCGCCGTGGAAGAAGGGCACAGCCCGGCGTGGGGATTGGGCTTCCTGCTGCTTCCCGCCACGCTCACCTCCATCGACCGCATGACGGTGGATGTTGCACTGGCGGCATTATGCGTGGCCTTTCTGCGCTACGCGAAGAAGCAGGCTCAGGGGAAACCGACGGGCGCAGGGCTTTACCTGGTGCTGGCGCTGGTTCCGCTGGTGCGCGACACAGGAGCGCTCCTCATCGCGGCTCAATGCGGCTACGATCTCAGCGGAAAGCGCTGGCGGCGAGCGGCGGCGTTCGCCACCGCGATTCTGCCCACGGTGGCCTGGTACGCCTGTGTCTGGAAGTATCTCCCTTCGGTCTCGGCGCATTCCGACCGGTTGTATTTCTTGCCCAGCTGGCTGTTCAAGTATCCGGCGATTGGCATTTTCCTGGAGTTGTTCAGACCGGCGGTTTACCGATTCGTCCCCTGGCTGAACCGGACATTGCAGTTTGCCGATGCGCTCGCCCTGTGTGGATTTCTGGCGGTAATTGCGATGGGGGTTTGGAGCCTCAGGCGACGTCCCTGGGACGTGGAACAATGGACGATCCTGTGCTTCCTCGCCCTGGTGCTGGCCACCAGCACGCCCAGATTCTGGGCACAGGTCTACAGCTACGCGCGCCCCTTCTCGCCGCTCATCCTTCTTGCGGCGCTGGGGCCGCTGCGCAGGCGCGCCTGGTGGGCGCTCGCGCCCATGTCCGCGATGGCACTACGGGTGGCCATTCAAATGACGCCACAAGCCGCGGGCATCCTGCGGGGCCTCTTGTAACCGGGTACTGATGTAACCACGAACTGTCGATTAGTACCTCGGTGGAATTGGCGGTCCCATCCGAGAGTGCCAAACTCGTTATAAGTTATAAGAGGTGAGTCCGCTTCTGCTCCCCGCATATGATGAGAACCGTCGGAAAGTAAAATGAGAAACCTGGTCAGCGTTTTTTTGGTGGTTGGTTGTTTGGCATCGATTTCCGGTTGCAAGACCTCGAAGCAGGGATACCTCGCCAAGGGCAACAAATTGTTCGACGCGGGCAAGTATTCGGAGGCGGCGATCAATTATCGCAAGGCAATCCAACAGGATGAGCACTACGGAGAGGCTTTCTACCGGCTGGGGTTGACGGAGATCAAAGAACAGAATTCGCGCGAAGCATTCGACGCCTTATATCGAGCGGTGGACCTGGAGCCAGCCAATTTCGATGCCAAGGAGCAGTTGGGCAGCCTGGGGCTGGAATATTATCTGCTCGATTCACACAAGCCGCAATTCTACTACGACTTGGTGAAGCAGACATCGGATCAGTTGCTGGCGAAGAATCCGAAGTCATTCGAGGGGATCAGAGAGAAGGCTTACCTGGCCCTGACGGACGGAAAGCGGGAAGAATCCACAGCGCTGTTTCGACAGGCACTGCAGGTGAATCCGTCGGATCCGAGTGTAACCAGCGCTTTGATGCAGAACCTGATTCTGAGCGGCCAGGACAAGGAAGCCGAGAAGCTGGGGCTGGACCTGATCGCGCGGCAGAAATCCTATGGGCACGTTTACACCGTGCTGTACCAATGGTATTCGAGGGAAAACCGGCCAGCCGATGCGGAAAATATTCTGAAGACCAAAGTGGGCAACAATCCCAAGGATGGCGGCTCCTTACTGGAATTAGCCGCGCATTACAATCGAGTCCAAAAGCAGGCGGAGATGCAAGCCACTTTGCAGCGCTTGCTGGATGATCCCAAGGATTTCCCCCAAGCCCGCCTGTGGGTGGGCGACTTTTATGCAACCATCCGGAAATATCCGGAAGCGGCGCGGTATTTCGAACAAGGCGCTCAATCGTCGAAGGACGCAGAAAAGCTGGTGTATCAAAAAAGAGCTACCGATGCGCTTTTGGCGGAGGGAAAAGGAGCCCAGGCATCCAGCACCGTGGACCAGATCGTGAGGGAGAATCCAAAGGATCAGGATGCACGGCGCGTACAGGCCAACATGCTGTTGACGACGCGGAATCCGGAGAAGATCGAGGCAGCCGAGCACACTCTGCAGGACCTCTCCAAGCAGAAGCCCAATGATGCGTCGCTATCGTTCGAACTCGGCCGTGCCGAGCAGTTGCGGGGCAATCTGCAGGCGGCCAAGGCGCAGTATGTGGAAGCTCTGAATAAGAATGCGCATTACCTGGAAGCCCGTTACGCGCTGGCGGAGATGGGCCTGATTCAGAAGCAGCCAGACCAGACACTCCAACAGGCCAATGAGATCCTGAAAGCCGTGCCCGACGATCCGCGCGCCAGGCTGTTGCACGCGCAAGCACTGGCTCGCAGCGGAAACGTGGCGACGGCCCGGGTGGAACTCACGCGCCTAACCGGGCTCGCGCACAGCAAGGATCTTCAGTACGGGTTACAGGCTCAGATGGAATTGGGACTCCTGGCGCTGTCGCAAAAGAAGTATCAGGATGCCGAGCAGGCTTTCGGCAAGCTTCGTGAAACAGGAAGCCCGCAAGCCATCGCCGGGCTCGCGACGGCCTACAGCGCTCAGAAGCAATACGACAAAGCCTTGGGAGTGCTGAATGAAGGGCTGAGGAGATCGAACAACTCCACGCTGCTGCTGAACCAGCTCGGCAGCACGCAGGCTTTGGCGGGGAAATACGATGCCGCCATTGCGACGTTCCAGAAGGTGGTGGCCGCTGAGCCCAAGTCGGCGCACGGCCATCTCGAGTTGGCTGACGTATACGCTCTGCGCGGGGAAGATAACAGCGCCTTGCCGATCTATCGCGAGGCGGCGAAGTTGGCGCCGGCCGACGAGGGAACTCAGTTGGAGCTGGCCAAAGCTTTGAGCCGGTCGGGCCGCGTGGACGAAGCGCGAGCCCAATACCAGAGCGTGCTGACGACACATCCCAACGATGCGATGGCCCTGAACGGCATGGCCTTCTTCATATCGGAGAACGGTGGAAATCTGGATCAAGCTCTTGGGTTTGCTCAGCGAGCGCTTCAGACGGCGCCCGGGCAGCCGAGTTATACCGACACGCTCGGCTGCATTTATCTGAAAAAGGGACTCAGAGATAGCGCGCTTCAAGTTTTTCACAACCTGGTGAAGAAATATCCCAATTACTCGACCTTCCGCTATCATCTCGGCCAGGCCATGTTTGAGACCGGCGACAAGCAGGGCGCCAAGAAAGAGCTGGAGACCGCTCTGGCGGCGCATCCTTCCCGGCAAGACGAAGCGCGGATCAAACAGCTACTGGGCAAGATCATCTAGGCTGGCACATTCGAATAGCGGCGAGCAGCCGCGGCACACCATGAACCTGCCAAAGGGCGGCGTAGTGCGGCGCGTCGGCGGTGAGGGCGAAGGCGAAGGCCGACGAGACGTCGTCTGCAGGCCAGGGGTACTGTCGCTTCTTATGCGGGGACAAACAAAAAACGGGCCCCGCTTGGAAGCGGGACCCGTAGGATTCGAAAAAAGAAATGGAGAAGACTACTAGCTCTGCGCTACCTGACGCCGCTTGAAGAACACGAAGCCAGCCAGGAGCCCCAGACCTAAGACGAGCGATACGGCGCGCGGCTCAGGCACTGTGGAGTACTCGTTGAGGAATGAGGAGGTGGCGGCAAGTCCATCGGTCCCCGTTTGCAAGGTCAAATCCTTGGTAATGTTGAGCGAGGAAACCGGGCCACCGATGTCGGTGGAACTGAGCTTCACGGCGTTGGTATCACTGGTGGTGGGCGCCTCGACGAAGAGTGAGCACGAATCCTCTGGACCGCCGCAGAAATTCTCGGTGTACAGAGCAGTGCCCGTACCGCTGGTGGTGACGTTGCCGAAACCCATATAGATGTCGTCAATCAAAACACCAGGGGCCGCCGTCACGGTGAACCCGACCATCACGTCCTGGCTCAATCCGTCACCGCTGACGAAGCCCGAAGGGTCAAAATCCAGACCAGGGCCATCAGGACTTGTCACCGGGGTGACGCCTACGCCAGCCGCGGTAACCGGGTTTGTTCCGCCCGTGTTGAAGCTGAAGTCGCTAAAATCGAGATCTCCAACGGAACACGTAAATCCAGAAACGAGATAGCTGCTCAATAACGCTGACGCGCAGGGGGTATCGGCAGCAGCGGGCAGAGCCGCAAGGCCCAGCGCACCAACCGCGAGAATCATGTACTGTCCAAATTTGTAACTCACTCACGCCTCCTAAAGATTATCCGACGAATGCTTTTATCAGTTCAATTGCTTCTCCATATTAGGGCCTCTCACTGACGAATACAAGCCCTGTCGCTTGAATACTGTACTAGTACGAGGAAGCGGTACTCTTGCTGGCTGAGCAGGTTACAGCGTCTATGCGATGTAACACTGTTTCAGTAAGACGCATAACGATGCGAAGCACCTTATTGGACGGGGGACTGGACCGAGCCCGAGGTTCCGGAGCCGTTGCTCACCGTCGCCGAAACCGACGCGATGGCCTGGATAGGGGTTTGGTTCTTGCCTACGCTGCCGGTGAGTGTAAACGGGAGCGTGATCTGGAATTGGCCGCCAAACCCTTGAGAACTAACGCTTTGGAACCAAGATGCCGACGCGCCAGTAAGATCGAAGGGGTACGATGTCGTCGTCAGGTTAAAGCCGGAAGCCGGGGTGAAGGTTACCGTGAGCGTAGCCAAGCTCCGGGTGGTGGAGTAACCAAGAATCAGAAGTGTGAAGCCGGTTGCACTTTCGTCAGTCACCTGAAGGCTTTCCAATACAGGCGCCGAGGATGGGATGGTGAACTCCAAGGTGGTTGGTGAGGACGGGGTGACGTCGACGCCGGCCGTGGTTGAAAAAGTGGGGGCGAGCGTGACGGTTTCGGCGACGGTGCCGGTTTGCAGCAGAATCTCGGATCCTTGCCCGGCGAAATTAGCGCTGGTACTTCCGGCCGGGATCACGAAATCGACGGTGCGGTTCCCGGTGGAACTGCCGGTTGAGAACTGAACGCTGGGGTCCGTTCCAAAATCGCCGTTGGTGGTGAGAGTCAGCACTCCATCGAGGTCCACGGAATATGAATCCGCCAAAGTGAGACTGACGTTGCCCTGGGATGCCGGCGAGACGTTCCCACTAGGACCGCTGATGGTATAGGAAGGTATGGAGGGTGGAGTTTTGCCAGCGCCACCTAATGTGACAGAGGTGTTGTTGATTACGAGCGTTTGTGTCACGGGACCAAGCGCGGTTGGAGTGAAAGTAATCGGAAATGTGGTGGACTGGCCGGCCGTGAGAGAAATCGGCGAAATGGACGGCACAGAAAAGGGTGGCAGGGTGGCAACCAGCGACAGCGTAGTGGTGGATGTTCCGGAATTCGTGACGGTGAAAAGCACCTGTTCCGATTGGCTGATATCGAGAGAGGGAAAGACCACTTCTCCGCTGGTTCCAAGCGACACGGTTACACCGCCCGAAGCATAGGAGAAGGTCAACTGGGCTCCCTGCCCGGTGCCTGCCAGCACGAATGTATCGCTGCCAACCTGCAGCGTTCCTTTTTGCGGACCGACTTGCGTAGGCGTGTACGAAATGGTGAAGTTCTCGGTGTCGCCGGGCTTCAAGGTCGGAGGGACGGTTGGCTGGGTGGTGATAGCGAACGGCGGATTCGGGACGGCAGCGATCGAATTGATGGTGCCATTCGCATTTCCCGAATTCGTGACCGTTACGATCACCTGGCTGGAGGCGGGGGTGGTTCCCGTGGTTGCGAGGGGCACGGAGGGTAATGTGATGGTGCCGCCCGGGGCAACCGTGGTGGGCGTTGTGCCCGTGGAAAGATAACTGTACGTGTAAGTCGAGGTGGCGCCGGTGCCAGCGAGATTGATGGTATCAACGGTGCCGTCTTGAAAGGTGATGGTGATAGTGGCCTTATCGGTCTCCACTTTTGTCGGGTTATAAAACAGATCAATCGGCAAAGCCATATTGGGCGCCAATGTGTAAGGAGCGGTCGGGGATATTAGCGGCGTTCCTCCCGTTTGGAACGGACTCGTCGCTGGCGGGCCGGTGATGCCGGTAATGTACGCTGGGCCAGTGCCAACATTGTTGATTTGCAATCCGCCGGTTGCCGTCGTGTTGATCAGAGTGGCCGGGAAGGTGATGGTACCGCCGGAAGCAATGGGAAGAATATTCGGGGTTGTCCCGTTGGCCGGTGTAATAAAGTAACTGAGCGTAATGGAGGGTGCGAAACCTTCAAACAGCAAAGTGATGGAATTGGTGGCTGTACCGCCATTGGAGCTCGGTTCGCTATACGGAATAATTACCTGCGCGCTCGCGCCGCTGGAGTTGGTGGGCGTGTAGGTCATGGTGAAAGTGAGAACCTGGTTCTTGGTGAGCACCAGCGGGAACGTTTCCTTGGCGGGAACGGTAAGCGCGAATTGGGTTGAGCCCTGCGTAATCGTCGGTTGGCTGGCAATGGTTGCCTGGGTTGACCCGGTGTAGGTTGCCTGGATGGTCACCGGGGTAGCAACGCCGACGCCGGTGGCTGCTATCTGAACCGTGGAGTTATTCGTGATGGTCAGCGGATTACCGCTCGCAGGAACCTCCAACAAACTAAAATCGATGGATTGAGCGGATACAAAGCCGGCGCTGAGCACGGCAAGAATCAAAACGGAGCGCACTACGGCGTCCTCCCGGCGACGGCGATGCTTTTACGATCGGGCGTCCGCAATTGCACCGCTGGGACGAAATAAGCCGCGGGTTGAGGGGTAGCGGCAAAGAGCCAGAGCGGATTCGCCGATTGAGAACGGGAGGCGAGCACGAAACTGCCGCTGCCGAATGGGTCGAGGCAGGTGGGTTGGAAACTGAGCTGGACCTCGCTGATGGTCTGCTGAGTGGCGACGTCGAGAATTCGGACTAACCGATCAGTGCCGCCGGCTACATAAAGCACCTGGCGATTTTCGGAATCTACGAGCGACTGAATCGCGACCGGGTTTGTGATTCCAGAGAGCGCCAGGGTCTGAAGACCGTGGCTGCCGAGCGTCACAGCAGTTACGCGGGCCGTGGCAGCGTCCAGCGCGTACAGGGTTTCGCCATCGCTCGAGAAAGACAGTGACACCGGTTTTGCCATCGAGACCAGAGGCGTGAATTGGCCGCCAGCGGATTCGAACACTCCGCCATTGTCACCGCTGACGGCGAGCACGATCTGTTTGCCTGCTGCGTCGACGGCCATGGTGGTCAGGGAACCGCCGAGCGATGCGACGTCGACGAGCGTGTTTGCGACAGGAGCAGTTGGAAAGCCAGCGATGGTTTGGAACCAGTGTCCTGCGCGGGAGTAAAGGATGACAAGCGATCCATTCGCCGACCAAACGATTCGGTCAGGATACGATGTGACGCTGGGGATGACAGTGGAGACTACTTTGGTACCGAGGCCCGAAACGAAGAGGCATTTTCCCCGCTCGAAAAGGATGCCGTAATTCTGCCCGGGAGCCACGGTGGCGAGGTCGACATTGCTCAGCAACGCGGGACCGAAAGAAGCGGCTCCGGGAAAGCCATTCACGGCGCGAAGGCTGCGCGTAGGAGGGTCGAAAGTAAGCGCCTCCACCGGACCGCTTAACGAGGTCTGCTGGGCTGGAAGGCAAGTGGCGGAGATCAGGCCTAGGACAAAGAGGAGTTGGGGGCGCATAGAAAATGCTAGGGTGCTCCGACGCCTGGAGTTCCCCCAGGGGAGATGGTAACCGTGGGGCCTGATTTGGAACCGCCACCCCGAGTGCCAAAGTATACGCCGAGGCCGACTGCTAAGGCAGCTCCGCCGATTACTGCGACCTTAAACCATCGGTGGGACCACAAACTTTCGTGACTACCGGCCCTCTTCCCCTGGTTCACGATATGCGCAACGTTGCTCATCGAGACCGTGGTCTCTCCGACCTGGTTGCCGTAGGTGGCATTCACGTGGACTTCAAAAGCTCCAACCTGGCCGTTGGCCATCCAGTTCAAGGCAGGCGCCTGCCCGGTTCCGTTGGTCCTTACCGTGACCGAAGCTTTTCCGCCCGGAAAGGTGGCGCTGGGCCCGCTAATGGGGAAGCGAAATACCACGTCGGCACCGTCCATGGGCCGTTCGTTTTGATCCACCACCTGGACGACAAGCGGCGCCATGACATGCTTTTCGAGATCATTCATCTCGCCGTTGCCGGCTAGTACGCGGACCTTCAGGCTTTGCTCGACGGGCAACTGCGCCGGCGTTTGAGGCGGAGTTGCCGGAGGGGTGGCGGCTTGCTGAGCGGGTGCTTGTGGAGGAGCCGCAACCTGTTCGGCTGCCTGGATCTGCGCAACCACAAGGAGCACCGCCAAAGCTTGCGGCAGCCAGCGACGCCTCAGCCTTCTACATCGAGGGTTGGGCATGAACAAATAGTCAGTGTACCATTCAAAGTTCTCTCGCACTTATTGGGAGACGAGGAAAAGGATGTACGGCAGAATGGGAAGCGCGACGGCTTGTAAAGTGGTCCAAAACGCGCGCGTGTAGGAACGTGGGATGTAAACGACATCGCCGGCCAGGAGGGGGACATCGAGATCCTTGCCTTCCAACAGACGGGATACGTCGACCGGGATGACAGCGCGGCGGCTGGTACCGACGATGGGACGCAGAATGCGTACCTCGCCCTTCTTAGCATCCTTAGTGAATCCACCGGCCTGCGTCAGCACCTGGAGGATGGAAATAGAGTCGCGCTCTCCCAACTCGACACCGCCCACCTTGCCAACCTCGCCATTGACCCAGACCAATTCGGAGCGGCCCACCGAGATCTCGTCGTAAGGTTGCAGCAGGATGTTCTCGGCTGGGCTGAGACTCTGGCGCAGACTGCCCAGGCTGATCTCCACCGTGCTGACCTTCTTTTCGGGATCGACCACGGCGTCGGGCAGTGGAATGGGACCATATTCCTCGCGGCGGGTGATCTTGATGTGGCGATCGGCAGTGGGCTGCAAACCTCCAACGGAGGCCAACATTTCAATGAGCGTGCGGTTCCCTTGCAAAGGATAAGCACCGGGCCTGGCGAACTGTCCCACGAAGAAAACCGGCTCCATGCGGGTTTGGACCACGCTGACGAAAACCTGGGGCTCACGGATGTATTCGCGCAGGCGTTTTACAAGGTCCGCTTCTAATTCCTGCAGTGTCATGCCAGCGGCATGGATGCGACCCAGCAGCGGCAGATTGACGTTTCCATCGGCATCGATGCGGAATGGTCTTTTATCGATTTCCTCCGCTTCCGGGGCGCTAATCTGAATCTGGTCGCTCGGTCCCAATACGTAATTCGGGCGAATGGCGTCGGGTGGGAGCTGCTGGACGGGCGGTTGTCCGTTTTGCGCCGCGGGATTGGGCGCGGCTGCCTGGGGTTGTTGCTGATTATCCCCCTGAGGAGGCTGGGCCACCGGTATCGGCAGTGGCTGCTGAGCGAAAACCGGAACGCACAACACCAGAGCTAGCGGCACCAGGAGCAAACCAGTCACCTGAAGCAAACCAGTAAAACCAAACGAAGCAAACCGTTTGCGAGTTTCACCCATACTCCAGTTATTTTAACAGGATTTCAGCCAATCCTTACCCCGTTATTTACGGCGCAAGTCGGTGGACAAGGTCTGAATGGGACGAATGGAGTGCCGGTCTACTTCGGCGGAAACTGAACGCTGGAGAAGGTTGACGGACACAACCAGGCGCGTTTTCCCCTTCACCTCAACGAGAATGCCTTCGAGACCGGTGAGCGGGCCGCGTTCGATGAGCACCGACTGGCCCACCTGAAGATAAGGATAAGGAGTGACGAGCAATCCAGACCCAACCATGGTGCGGACGCGTTCAATCTCCGCGTCGGGAATATGCTCGGGCGATTTGCCGAACCCCACCACATCGACAACCCCGGGCGCGGTGAGGATGGGTAGCCGATCATGTGGGTCAAAACGGCAGAAAAGGTAGCCCGGGAATAAGAACTGATCTATCTGCTTGGTGCGGTCCGACCAGCGCTTTTCCACTTTGTAGGAAGGTGCGAATTCCTCGTAGCCGCGCTCGCGCAAGTGGGTTGCGGTGATTTTCTCGTACTTGGAGCGCAGGCGTAAGGCGAACCAGGGGTAATTCTTAGGATCGGTATCGATTTTGGGCACGTCCCGTTTCTAAACCCGCCTGTGGTGTAACCAGCTCTTACGTTGACGGATCGGCAAATGCTTTGTCAATATTCACCTTGACCTCCTATTACTTTAGTACTATAATCCACCTTGCCACTTCATTACTTTAGTACTATACGTCCTGCTGACTCCGGTGTCACCTGGTGTCACCTCACCCACTTTTTTCTTATAGTACCCCTCCCCCACGTTGGGAATCGCAGAACGCAGAGAGAAGCAGTAATAGCCTACGTGCAAACCTGAGTACTAACTAGGGGGAACTCGTGATGGCCATAAACCCAGGTTAGTACTATCTTAGGCTTTGTCATAAGCAGCACAAATGCAAAGCAAAATACTATCTCTTTTATTTTCAATATTTTCTGTCGTGTTATTGGCTCAAGCCGCTAGCCCCGACTCGTCTGCCGGCACGGGCTTAAACCCGCCGCAACCCACTGACCCGAATGGGCCGGTGACGCCCGGTTCCACAGGGACTCCAGGTAACATTTCGATCCGCGTTGCACCTGGGTCCACCATTCTCCGCCCGGGACAATCGATCATGTTTAAGACCGAGGTGGAAGGAACACGCGATCTCCAGGTGCGCTGGTCGCTAAGCCCGGCCCTGGGGAGCATGGTCAGGGGCGTGTACACGGCGCCATCTTCTTTTGTAGACGACTCGAAAGTCACCATTTCTGCGACAAGCATGGCAGATCCTAGCAAGACAGCAACGGCTACTGTCCTACTGGTGCACCCCCACGGACCCATTATTCCCGCTCGCAGACACGTGAGCATCTCGATCAGTTCAGGCCCGGCGACGCTTGCTGCCGGCCAATCGGCACAATTTATCGCCGTAGTGGAAGGGTTGGCCGACAACAACGTCAACTGGTCGGTAACGCCGAATGTCGGCGTGATACTGAACGGGATGTACACCGCGCCCGCCAACATCGCCACCCAGAAAACGATTAGGGTGACGGCCACGAGCGTGGCCGATCCGCTGGAAACCGCATCAGTTCCTTTGGAATTGATGCCGCCCAGCAAACCGGGCACGGGATCTGGATCTGTGACCGTCAGCTTATCGCCAGGAAGCGCGTCGTTCATCGGAGGCCAAAAGGCGACCTTCCTGCCGGCAGTGACCGGGAGCTCGAACACCGCCGTAACGTGGTCCTTGAGTCCGCAGGTGGGGACCATTTCCAACGGCATTTACCAGGCGCCGCCAGTGATTGCGAGCCAGCAGACCATCACGTTAACCGCCACGAGCGCGGCAGATTCGACAAAATCCGCGACCGCCAAGGTCTCATTACAACCGATTGCGGTGACAGTTGGGCCAAGCTCGGTGTCGGTTGGAGCAGGGGCTTCGGTGGCTTTTGACGCTGCGGTTACTGGCGCCAGCAATCCCGCGGTTAGCTGGTCCCTCAATCCCGCGCTCGGGACCATCATGAACGGAATCTACACGGCGCCCGCCAACGTTAGCAGCCAGCAAACCGTGACGGTTACGGCCGCGAGCGTGATGGATCCGACCAAAACCGCAAGCGCGAGCATCAGCCTCACGCCGCTCACGATGAGTTTGTCGCCGGCGTCTGCAAATCTTACTGGAGGCCAGACCGCTGCATTTACCTTCACGATCACAGGGATCGCGAAAGCGCCAGTAACGTGGACACTGAATCCGCAGGTGGGGAGCATTGCGAATGGGGTGTATCAAGCGCCGGCTGTGATCGCGAGCGCGCAGAGCGTGACGGTAACCGCGACCAGCATGGCGGACACATCGAGAACGGCAACCGCGCTGGTGTGGTTGACGCCTGTGGGAGTGACGGTTGGACCTGCCGCGATGTCGCTGGGCGCGGGCGCCTCCGCGAATTTCTCCGCAGCGGTAACCGGAACCAGCAATGCCGGGGTCACCTGGTCTCTCAATCCGGCTGTGGGGACCATCGCGAATGGAAGGTACACCGCGCCAGCTTCCATCAGCAGCCAGCAGACGTTGACAGTTACAGCGACCAGCGTGGTGGACCCGACCAAGAGCGCAACGGCGACCGTTACGCTGACGCCGGTTGGCCTCAGCTTATCGCCGGCGAGCGTGACGTTGAACGAGGGCCAAAGCGCAACATTCACATCCACGGTGGTGGGGACGCGGAACACAGCCGTCACGTGGTCGTTGAGTCCGCAGGTTGGGAGCATTACGAATGGCGTCTACCATGCGCCCTCCGTTCTCTCAAGCCAGCAGACTGTGACGGTGACTGCAACCAGCGTGGCAGATTCTACAAAATCGATGAGCGCCGCGGTATCTTTAGTGCCGATCGGCATCACGCTTTCGCCGCCAGCGGTGTCGCTGGGCGCGGGCGCGTCCGCTACTTTTGCCGCATCGGTCACCGGGGCCAGCAATAGCGCGGTGATGTGGTCGCTCAATCCGGCCGTAGGCACAATCGTGAATGGAGTCTACACAGCGCCGGCCACGATCGGCAGCTCTCTGACGGTGACGATCACGGCGGCCAGCGTTTTAGATTCGACCAAAACCGCGACGGCCACCGTCACGCTTACAGCAGTGAACCTCAGTTTGTCGCCCCAGAGCGTGACGCTCAACGAAGGCCAAAGCACGACATTCACGCCCCTGGTGAGTGGTGCGTCGAACCCGGCTGTGACGTGGACGCTGATCCCGCCGGTGGGAACGATCAGCAATGGCGTTTATCATGCGCCGTCCGTGCTGGCGGGCCAGCAGACCATCACGGTAACCGCGAGCGTAGCGGGGTCGAGTAAGATTGCGAGCGCGACGGTGTCCTTAATTCCGATCGGCATCACGGTGGGACCCACGGCGGTGTCGCTGGGCGTAGGTGGGTCCGCAAACTTTGCCGCGTCGGTCACCGGGACCGGCAATACCGCGGTAACGTGGTCACTCAATCCGGCGGTGGGGAGCATCGTGAATGGGGCCTATACGGCGCCGGCGTCCATCGGGGGCACGCAGACGGTGACGCTTACGGTGGCGAGCGTAGAGGATCCGACAAGAACCGCAACCGCTACCATCACGCTTACCTCTGTCAGCCTCAGTTTGTCGCCAGTGAGCGCACTGCTCGACGGGGGCCAAAGCGCGACCTTCACGCCGCTAGTAAGCGGGAGCTCGAACGCGGCGGTAGCGTGGTCTTTGAATCCGGCGGTGGGAACGATCAGCAATGGCGTCTACCGTGCGCCGGCGATTGTCGCCAGCCAACAGACCGTCACGGTGACCGCAACCAGCATGGTAGATTCAACAAAGACATCGAGCGCTACAGTTTCGCTGCAGCCTATCGCGGTGACAGTTGGGCCGGCTTCGGTTTCGCTGAGCGCGGGAGGCGGCGCGGCGTTTGCCCCGACGGTTACAGGAACCAACAATCCAGCGGTTACGTGGTCACTCAATCCGGCGCTCGGGGCGATCACGAATGGAATTTACGCAGCGCCCGCTACCATCGCCAGCGCACAGACCGTGATGGTCACGGCGGCAAGCGTGGTGGATCCGACCAAAACAGCTACGGCGAGTATCTCGTTGACGGCAACTGTGACCAATACACCGCCCCCACCACCACCGACCACGGTGACTTTACCGGTGGAAGTGCTCGGGCAGAATGGAACGACGGTGTCCAGCTCAGTGACGATTCCGAGCGGCTCCAACCTAACCGGCCAACTCACGCTTGCAATGCAGATCCATGGATTGCGCACTGGGACTCAGGCGAGCGTGCAGGTGAACAATTCCGCCTGGCTACCTATTAGCAACAGCACCGTCACGCTGTTGGGGAATGCAACCGCGTATGGCGGCATCGGCGGCGGGTTCGCCACCCTCTCGATGACTATGAATTTACCGAGCGGCGTGGTTCAAACCGGAGCGAACACTATTAATTTTCGATTCAATCAAACGGACGGCAGAGTCAGCGGTTTCCGCGTGCTGGCTTTCAACATCCAATCGGCCAGCGGGACCCAGCTCATCCCCACGTCGACTTTTGTCCAGGACGATCCCAACACTTGGCAGCCACCGTCGACCGCCCCTTCCGATATAACGGCGGGACAGACGCTGTGGCGTACGGCTGCGTTGACCATTCCTCTGACGAGCGGCGGGACCAAGCCGATTCTCGCGCATTGCATGGACTGCCATACGCAGGACGGACGCGATCTAAAGTACTTTAACTATTCCAACAACTCGATCCAGACTCGGGCCGTGTTCCATGGGCTCACGTCCCAACAGGGCAATCAGATCGCCAGCTACATTCGCACGCTGAATGTGCCGAATCCCGGCCGGGTGTGGAATCCGCCCTATCAGCCTGGCCCTGGATTGGATTCGCAGCCAGTGAGCAACTGGGCGGCCGGCGCCGGACTGAGCGCGGTGCTCAACTCCGATGCCGACATGATCAACGCCATCTTCCCGTCGGGTTTCCAGAGCTCGGTGTTTGCGGGGACTTCGGATCTGAACCAGCGCGAGCTACCTTTACCCGTGCAACTCCCCGACTGGAACCAGTGGCTGCCGGGAACTCATCCCATGGACGCGTTCGGGGCGGCGTTTACGAGCAACGGTTATAACACCATTTATCAAACTCTCAGTTCCAGTCTCCAGGTAAACGATCCGGCGGGGTATGTCGCGCAGCAGTCCAACATCAATGCCTGGTTCAATGCCTTCTACGGATTCTATGTTCAAGAAGGGAACCCTATTTGGAATAATCCGACAACGGGCTGGACCCCCGCGGCAGTGGACGCCATGTACTCGCTGTCGCAGTGGGGACTGGTGAAGACCTGGGAGCTGAACAGCCAGTTCCAACTCGAAGGCTATTCGCAGAACATTTTTGGCCCGCAGGCCGATCCGCGCGCCTGGTACAGCAACATGCCGTTCTTTGTCTCCCCGCATGAACTGAAGATGCCTAACACGGGGGTCACGGGGCTGCGCAACGGAACCGGGGCCGAATACATTTACTTGTCGTACATCTGGTACAACCTGCAACTGATCCTGAACGATTCCAACGGGAAACAGACTTATCAGTATCCGATTGACTGGTCCTACGTGTATGGGTTCGTACAGAACCTGGGATCGCTGGTCTCGCCGCAAAGTGGAATCCAAACGATGTGGATGATCAAAGGTCTCCAGGTAATGCAGCAACTCGGAGCCGGACCGCAAATGTCGGGGAACGGCTGGCAACCTTTTGTGGTTCAACCCTCGTGGCTGGTGACGCCGGAGTGGAACGCCACCGTGTGGACGGGAGTGGACGCGACCACGCGTACCGCGATCGCCACTGGAATTGCGACGTCCTGGCTGCAGCAAGTGAGCCAGTTCACTCCGCAACAGTTTTACGCCGGAGGCTGGACCACTGCGACAGCGGTACCAGTACCAGGCGGTAACCCTTACGACAGCGTTTTCCCGGATTGGGTTTGGTATATGATTCCGCGATTCGGCTTTCTAGGCGTGAACCCCACGCTGGTAAACCAACTCGCCGCGTGGGCTCAAACTGTTTGGCCTAAGGCAAACTGGACAGCGGACGCTAACGCGACCTGTAGCTGGCAGAATAATAATCCCAACTACAAGATTCAGTGCAGCCAATAGCGGCGACGAAAGTGCTTCACCGTCTTGGCTCTGGAACTGAGGCAAGCGCTGCAGTGAGCACCAGAAGAAGGATGAGCACGAGCCAACTCTGTTGCTGCAAGACCACTGCGCCCCAAACCGGCTGTGGAATCGCAAACGGCGCACGAGCGTAACCGGAAGCGATTAACAGCGCCGGTAAAGGGAAGGCCATGACCAGGCACCCGGCGATGGAGACCAATGCGGGGGCATCGCGCCAGCTGGATAATCCTGCCAGGGCCCAGACGAAGACAAAGACCAAAACGGCCGCATCGTAATAGCGATGAGCGATGAGGACGAGGCCCAGGACGCAGGCCGCGGAGAATGCGGTTGGGTCGGCCAATAGATCCGCGCAATTCCGTCCGCGCTTCCACAGAAAGAAGCAGACCAATATGCTGATGGCGGCGAGCAAAAGCACGACCGCGGCCGAATTGCCCGCCAGCCTGTGGATGAGGGGCGAAGTATTCACCAGCTGAAAAGCCAGGGGGTTGGTGGGAGCCGGATCGTAAACGCCTCCGGGACTGGATGCGAGTCTCACATTGTGGAGCAGCGAGCCCACCCAAGAGACGCCGGCCCAGTATAGGCGAAGAGAGGCAAGGCACAACAGTCCAGAGGCCACCGCTGCGACCACTGCAACGGGCTTCCAGCGCCTCTGAACGAGATAAAGAACGATAACCGGAACAGCGATTTGGGGCTTCAGGGACGCTGCCAGGCCGATTAAGATGGCCGCGAGAATTACCGCGTTCCGTGCCTCGGCGAGGATGGCCAGGGCCAGGAGGGATGCCACCACCACTGTCAGTTGGCCCTTGGCGATTGCGGTATGAATAGGGCCGAATGCGAGGATGAACGCCGTAGCGCAAGCGGCCTTGGCAGGCGACAACTTGCCGGGCGCATAACGCGTGAGGGCCAACACCAGCACCGCAACGGCAATCAGATTGATCAACAGCCAGGCCCAGCGTACGTGAGCCCAGTCCAGCAGGGCGAGCGGGGACAAAAGAAGATAAGTGGCCGGTGGATAAAGGGCTAAATCCAACGAATTTGAATTGTCCGGCTGGTTATGGTTCGCCTCCAGCCAGGCGGCCTGCAATGCGGAGGCGTCGTAAGGATTCGCGCCGGCTTCGAATGCCCGAGTGGAAGCGTAGACCACCGCAAAATCCCCGGTATCCGAAAGAGCGCGCCAGAACCCTCTGACTCCAAGCTCCGCGGCGGCGGCCAGGATCAATGCGATGAGCAGCGTCCAGACGATCCCATGGCGCGCTGAGCCCCGTTTAGCGGGGGTATTCACGGTTTTGTGAAATCGGTGTTGCGAGTCACTGCACTCAAGAGCTCTTTTTTTGTTGATTCCAATAGAGTCTCGATCGGCAAAGAGCTTCGGCTAGATTATATCTGGTTGCAGATGTCGAAAGAGAGGCTTGTATTCATGCTTTTTCGCTGCGCGATTCTGGCTGGGGCGATTCTTGCTGGGATTGTCGCGTGCGCCGTAAAGGCTCAAACCCTGGTGGACTTGCGCACGCAGTCCAAAAGCGTGGACTTCAGCGCGGCGAGCACTACAAAACCAATGAAGACCGGGACGCCGCTGCCCGCGGCGTGCGGCCAAGGAGAAGCGTTTTTCCTGACCACCGCGCCGGCGGGCGAGAATTTCTATTTGTGTACAACGCAGAATTCCTGGACGCTGCAGGCGGGCGCCACAGGTCCGACGGGGTCCACAGGGCCGACGGGAGCCACGGGAGCCACGGGAGCTACGGGAGCAAGCGGAGCGATCGCGCATATTCAGAACAGCGGCACGAATCTTCCGGTGGAGGCCACGTTGAATTTCAGCGGCGGTGGATGCACGGACGACCCAACCAACAGCAGGACCGATTGCACGGGCAACGGGATCTCCGGATTGAACATCGACGTGAACGGAACGGTGCAAGGTTCCGAGGCAACGCTCAACCTGATTTCAGGCACCGGGATCATTCAGGCGTGCGCAAACAATACGGGCGCGAATCGCGTGGACTGCACGCCGACTTTGGACACTTCATACGCCCTGGGCCGAACGACGGATCAGGCGGGGACCGATCACAGTATCATCGCGACGAGCAGCGGCGCGGGAGCCGCATTCGTTGCGAACGGCAGCCCCACGTTTACCACGTACACGGAAAACCAGACGCTGAGTTTCATCGCGAGCGACGCGGCGTGCACGGCGGGCGCCACGCTCAGCATCGACGGGGTGGGGCCTATCGCCCTCAAGAAAATCGTGGGGGGTGCGCTGGTCGGCATTGAGGCCAGCGATTGTCTGGAAAATGTTCCGATCCTGCTGCGAGCGTATGGCAGTCCGGTGAGCGCATTTATTCTGAGTCCGGATGGCACGGGCGGCGCCGGCTGGGTTTCGAATGTAACCGCACGGTCTTCGTCGCAAACGAGCGTGACGCTGGCTACTCCTGGACCTGGGCAGTACACGTTGAACTATTACGCCGATCAAAACGGCACTTGCACGACAGGCGCTAATTCCGTCTCTTTTACCTTTAATTGGACGGACGGGACGAACGCCCGGGCGATTTCGACCGGGAGCCTAACATTGGGAGCGACGCAATCCACCACGGCGGGCTATCTTTCCGGGCTCATGCCAATTTATGTCGGGAGCGGGTCAGTAACCTATACATCGACTATTCTAGGGAGCTGCACGGCCGGGACTTCC